>JASHPP010000603.1 GCA_030038035.1 Trebonia sp. | reverse complement strand
GGCCAGGTGAAGCGCGAGGACCTCGTGCGCGGCGGTCACGCCTGAGCCGCAGTACGCGCCGACGGCGCCGGCGCCGTCGGCGCGTACTGCGGCTCAGGCGTGACCGCCGCGCACGAGGTCCTCGCGCTTCACCTGGCCGGCGTTCCCGCCGCGCTGTACGTCGGCTCCTGGTCCGAATGGATCACCGACCCCGCCCGCCCGGTCGCCACCGGCCCAGAGCCGGGCTGATCCGCCCGCGGCGATCCGGTCCAGGCGCGTCAGACTCCCGCGGGCCCCGGCTGCTTGACCAGCAGCACCGGGCACTGGGCGGCGGCCGCGCACAGCTGGCTGACGGAGCCGAGCAGCAGGCCGGCCAGCCGCGACCGGCCGCGGGTGCCGAGCACGAGCAGGTCGGCGTCCTTCGACGCGGCGAGCAGCGCCTCCGCCGGGTCGCCTTCGGCGACCAGCGGCAGCAGCGGGACCGCTGGCTTGGGCGCGACCGCGCTCACCTGCTCGACGAGGAACTCCCTGCTGGCCTTCTCCAGTGCCTCCCTGTCGTAGAGGCCGGGGAAGGAGGTGAAGGGAACCTGCCAGGCGAACACGGCGGTCACCTCGCCGCCACGCTGCTCGGCCTCGGCGAGCGCCCAGCGGAGCGCCGCTTCGCTGTGCGGCGATCCGTCGACGCCGACTACGACCTTGTATGTCATCGGGTTCACGGCGCGGCGCCGCGGGGCGGCCGCGCCGCTTCACCTCCTCGTCACGCGGGCTGGACCCCGGTCCGCGCCCTCGCGGGCGCCGGGGCGTACGCGTCCTCCTCCAGCTGCTCCAGGCTCTTGCCCCTGGTCTCCGGCAGCGTCGTGAAGGTCAGGATAAGCCCCACGGCTGCCACTATCCCGGCGATGGTCATCGCGCGGTTGAGGCCATTCGTGACGGCCAGGAAGTCGGGGAACAGGAAGGCGCCGGCGAACGCGCCCAGCTTGCCGGCCCCGGCGGAGATGCCGTGACCGGTGGTTCTGACATCGGTGGGGAACAGCTCGGCCGGGTAGACGAACGTCGTCATGTTCGGCCCGAACTCGGTGAAGAAGTAGCTGATGCCGTACAGGATGAGGAACGGCCACAGGTGCCTGACGAGCGGCGGGACGAGGCCGATCAGCAAGAACATCAGCGCCATCATGAAGAAGCCAAGCAGCTGGATGCTCCTGCGCCCGGTCCTGTCGAGCAGCGCGACCGCCACGACATACCCGGGCACCGCGAAGATCGCGACGATGGCCAGCTGGAGCAGGGTATTTTCCAGCAGGCTGGCGTGCGGGTTGATCAGCTTGAGGATCTCCGGCTGGGAGATGCTGTTGCCGTAGTAGCAGAAGTCAAGCAGCAGCCAGCCGCCCGCGGTGCCGATGAGCCAGATCAGCAGCCGCCTGTTGCGGAAGAGCTTGAGGTACCCGTCGAGCGTGCCCTGCGAGTGGCGTGCGGCGGACTCGCCCTTGGGAGCCGCTGCCGTCCCCTGCCCGGTGGCGTGCGCGATGGCCGCCGCGGCTTCCTCGTGGGCGCCGCCGGCCATGGCGAACCGCGGCGTCTCGTGGATCTGGCGGCGCAGGTAGAACACGGCCAGGCCGGGGATCGCCCCGAACGCGAGCAGGAGGCGCCAGGTGATGTTGGGCGACAGCCCCGAGGCCAGCAGGATCGAGGCGATGAGGGGGCCGATGACCAGGCCGGCGCCCTGCATGGAGAACACGAGCCCGACCATCTTGCCCCGGTCGTTCTTCCCGGAGTACTCGCTCATGATCGTCGCGGAGACCGGGTAGTCGCCGCCGATGCCGATGCCGAGGATGACCCGGCAGACGAGCAGGAACGTGTAGTTCGGCGCGAACGCCGACGCGATCGCGCCGATCGCCAGGATCAGCACCTCGAAGCCGTAGATGCGCTTGCGTCCAAGCATGTCCGCCACCCGGCCGAACACGATCGCCCCGACGGCGGAGGCCAGCAGCGTGGCCGAGTTCAGCCACGACACCTGGCTGGTCGACAGCCGCCACTGGGTCTCGATCAGCGTCACCACGATGCCGATGACGAACAGGTCGTAGGCGTCGGTGAAGAAGCCCATGCCAGAAACGAACATGATCTTGATCTGGCGCTTGCTGACCTGGGATTCGTCGAGCTGCCGGAAGGGATCGCCGTCGGCCGGCACGGACGCGCTAGTCATCGCGAAACCTCCCGCGCTAGCGGCACAAAGACATCACCCGTAACTTCAGGCACGGCCGCTACTTACCCCGCGTACCCGGCCAACCACGGCGAGTTCGGAGGATTCACTCAGAGTTTCGCTTTAGTTCATTAAGAGGACACTCAGGGCTCGCTAAGCCTGGAGGTGGTGACGCGGTCCCTTCCACGTCACGCCGAGCCGCCGCCGCGCGGCGGCAGGTCGCGCCTGCCGGTGGCGACCAGCCAGGTCAGCGCCCCCGCGAGCACCCCGGCGCTCGCGGGCGCCCAGCCGGCCACGGCATAGGCGAGCGCGCCGACCGCCGTCGCGGCCGCGACCCGCAGCGCGAGCACGCCAGGCCGTCCCCACCGTCCCTGGCGTCTTTGCCGTCGCCGGCCGGCGTGCTTGCCACCGCCCGGGCGGGTACCCAAACCGAGGTCGGCGAGCGCCTCGCCGCGGCCGTAGCCGGTGCGCAGCACGGCGTAGGCGGCGGCCGCGGCGCCGAACCGCGCCGGGTCGCCGCCGTCGTCCCTGTCCGGGTGCGTGGCCGCCGCGACCCGCCGCCACGCGGCCCGCACGTCGTCGTCGGACAGGTCCGCCCGCGGCGGCAGCCCGAGGAGCCGGAACGGATCGTCACTCACGGCGGGCCCCGAACGCCTCGTCGAGCACCTCGCCGGCATCGGGAAGGTCGCAAGCCCCCTCGACCGGCATAACTGCGGCAGCCGCCGCACCCGCCCACACCGCGTCGCGGACGGCGGCGGGGGCGAGCGCCGCCTGCGTCCCGATCAGCCGCTTCACCTGCACGTACGTCACCCCGCCGCGGTACACGTACGCGGCCTGCCCGACGTCGAGCCGCCGCACGATGTCCGCGTCGAGCACGGGCACGAGCCGGGTCCGCGAGAACCCCTCGCGGTCCCAGGCGCCCGCGCCCGACACCCGCCGTCCGGTGTCGACATACGAGCGCGTCCCGGCGAGCTCGACGACCGGGCCTGGGCGCGGGGTGCGCAGCAGCCAGATGCCGCCTTCGGCGGTGGCGGCGAGCCGGTACCGCTCGTCCTCGCCGTCCGCCAGCCCCTCCCAGGACTGGGCGGACACCTGCACCGCGAGCCCGAGCGACCGCGCCCGCTCGTACAGCTGCCAGATCGGCAGCCGCCGGCTGACCGAGGAGAACTCGTCGACGGCGAGCAGGATCTCCCTGCGGCCGCCGGTCGCGTAGCTGGCGAGCAGGTCGGTCAGCGCCCTGGCCTGCGCTTCCGCGACCGCGGCCTCGGCCGTGCCCTCGAGGATGCAGTACCACGCGTCCGCGTCCGCGAAGGAGCCGCCGCCGTCAAGGCCAGCGCCGAGCCGGCGCCACAGCGCGCGGAACCGCAGGCAGACATCGTCGAAAGCCTTTTTCCCCGAACGAATCGTGGCGGCTGCCGCGCCGTCCCCGGCCGCCGCGTAGGCGGCGGCCAGCCAGCCCGCGTCCAGCCTGGCGAGGAAGTCCGCCGCGCTGGCCGGCGGCCCGCACGGCGCGCCGACCGCGAGCCAGACCAGGGTCTCCATGACATCGGTGTAGTAGGCGGCGCCGCCCGTGCCGTGCTCGATCAGGTCGAGCAGCGTGGTCACCAGGCGGTCCGGCGGCAGCGCCCACAGCGAGAGCGCGGCCTCGTCGGGCCAGATCGCCGTGGACCGCGCGCCGGCGTCGCGCAGCACCCGCCGGGCCCGGTCGGCGACCTTGCGCGAGCTCGCGCCGCCCTTGCAGTCGAGCACGACGAGCAGCGGCCGGCCCGCGGCGCCGTCGGCGTACCGGCGCAGCCCGGCCGTCATGAACCCGGCCCACAGCCGCAGCAGCAGCGTGGTCTTGCCCGTTCCCGTCGAGCCGATGACCACCTGGTGCGAGCGCAGCCGCGCGTAGGGAATCGCCGCCGCGCGGCCGCCCCTGTGCCGCACGGAGCGGATGGTGGCACCGGTCACCACGTGCCCGTTCGGGGAAAGGAGGGGGAGCGCGCCCGGAGCGGCGAGCAGGGCCTTGGCGGTGCGGACCTGGCGGCGCCACAGCCGCTCGTCGAAGGCGGCGGGCGCGGCAGGCGTCAGGCCGCCTGCGCCTGTCTGCATCCGGAAGATCCGGTACGTCCAGGCCAGGCCGCCGGCCAGGATGCCGAGCGGGATGGCGGGCGGCGCGGCCGCGACCGCGGCGGCGGCCAGGTGCCCGTGCCAGGCGAGGTGCCACATGGCCAGCCAGGCGCGGGAGGGAGCGGCGGCCAGGCGCAGCCAGCGGGGTCCCGGGCCGGTCCCCGGCGGCATCGCCGGCCCGCGCCACGCGGCGACCGCGGCCAGCCAGGCGATCACCATCGGCGCGCACCAGGCGGCCGCCGCGTACAGGCGGCGGGGCGGCCAGCCGCGCCACCAGCCGAACGCGGCCGCACCCGCGGCGACCAGCGTGACCGGCGCGAGCGCGGCGGCGAGCGCGGCGAGCAGGGCGAGCCGGAGCAGGTACCACAGGCCGCGCCCCAGGGCGCGGCGCACGGGATGCGCGGGGTAGCCGTGCCGGGCGGGCCCGCGCCTCACGGCGGCTCCCGCGGCGCGCGGACTAACAGGCCTGTCTGCCTCTCGGCCACCCGCTAACTACATCACACGAATGGTGATCAACTCCCGCGAACCGCCTTATAGCAGGGCACCCTGCGGCAGGTCCCTGACCTCGATCCTGGCGGCCAGCGGCCCGAGTTCGGCCCTGGCCCGCAGCACGGTGCCCAGCGCCGCGGGGGAGCACAGGTAGAGCGCGCGGGCGTGCCGGGGCGGCCGGCCGGGCACGACGGCGTCGGCGGCGGGGCAGCCGTAGTCGCCGGTCCTTGACAGGATCTCCCGCATGATCGCGCCGGTGCGGGCGACGGTCTTCGGCGTCAGCTCGGCCTCCACGGCCCAGCATTCCCCGGCCCACGCGACCTGCGCCCCGTCCGGCCAGTGCACCTCGGCGTCCGGCAGGTGCTGCCGCACGCCGACGCCGTGCCTGGCCCTGATGCGCCGCTCGCAGCGCCAGAACGGCTGCGCGCTCCGGTAGGCGGCGGTGGCTTGCAGCGCCAGGCGTACCGCGGCGACGGCCCTGATGTGCGCGAGCCGGGACAGCGCGGGCTGGGCTGGCGCGTACGTCAGGCCGCAGGCGGCCAGGCCCGCCCTGGTCACCCACAGCCAGGCCGGGCCGGGGCCGAGCCGCGCCGTCTGCGCGTAGCCGAGCGCGCGCCACCGTGCCGCGGCCGCCCGGCCGGGTCGCGCGCCGCCCACCAGGGCGGCCAGCTGGTCGAGCTGGACGCCGTACATGTCCGCGGCGAAGACGAGGGCGTCGGCGTTCCGCACGGCGAGCCCCGGCCCGCGGCCGGCCCCGCCGTCCCTGTCCTCGCCGTTGGCCTGTGCCAACCGATGACCCTTGGCCTGTGCCAACCGATGACCTTAGTCCCGGGCAAAGCGTGCCATTGCGCCATGCCGGGGAACCCCGCTGGCGACGGATGCTTGACGCGTAAGGCAAATCCGAAGAAGGCCAGGCTAACAAGGGCCTGGCGAATAGTCAGGGGAGATGTCCCAAATGCGCCGCACAACTTTCGACAAGCTTCTTGGCTGGGTGGGGGTCAGCCTCGGCGTGGCCCTGCTGGCCGTGGCCGGGCTGCTGGTGTGGGGGTCGGCTTACATCCACAACACCGTGCAGTCCCAGCTGGCCGCCCAGCAGATCACGTTCCCGGCGGCATCGGCGTTCGCGCACCCCAAGGCGGGCACCGAGATCACCCCGTCGATGATCCCGTCGGTCTCCCAGTACGCCGGGCAGCAGCTGCTGACCGGGCAGCAGGCCGAGGCCTACGCTGACCACTTCATCGCCGTGCACCTGCAGGAGATCGGCGGCGGCAAGACCTACTCCCAGCTGTCCACCGAGGCGATCGCCAAGCCGTCCGACACCGCGCTGGCCA
>JASHPP010000602.1 GCA_030038035.1 Trebonia sp. | reverse complement strand
TACGCCACCTCCACCCATCGCGGCCACGGCCACTTCCTCGCCAAGGGCGGCGACGTCAACGCGATGATGGCCGAGATCTGGGCCAAACAGGAGGGGATCTGCCGCGGCATGGGCGGCTCCATGCACGTGGCCGACATCTCCAAGGGGATCCTCGGGGCCAACGGGATCGTGGGCGCCGGGCTGTCGATCGCCACGGGCGCGGCCTTCGGCGCCAAGCTCGACGCGGACGGCAAGGTGTCGGTCTGCTTCTTCGGCGACGGCGCCTCCAACCAGGGCGCGCTGATGGAGACCCTGAACATCTCGACGCTCTGGCAGCTCCCCGTGATCTTCGTCTGCGAGAACAACGGGTTCTCCGAGTTCACGCCGTCGGCCGAGGTGACGGCCGGCCGCATCGCCGACCGGGCCCGCGCGTTCGGGATGCCGGCCGCCGAGGCCGACGGCAACGACGTGACCGACGTCTGGCGGGCAGCCGGCGAGGCGGTCCGCCGTGCCCGCGACGGCGGCGGCCCGTCGTTCATCGAGGCGCGCACCTACCGCATCCAGGGCCATTTCGAGTTCGAGTCCGTCGTGCTCAGCGGAGGCCGGTACCGGGCCGAGGCGGAGATCGAGAGCTGGCGGCTGGACAGGGACCCGATCGCGCGCTTCCGCGCGAGGCTCCTCGCAGCAAAGACCGCGCAGGCGGCCGATCTCGACCGGATCGAGGCCGCCGTAGCCGAGCGCGTCAACGACGCCGTGGCCTACGCAGAGGCCGGCCAGCCCGCCGACCCCGAACTCGCCGGGACACTGATGTACGCACCAGAGCCGGCTGGTCTGCGCCAACAGCAAAAAGGAGCGTGACGCCATGGCCCGCACCCGTCTCATCCAGGCCATCCACGACGCCGTCGTCGAGGAGATGGCGCGCGACCCTAAGGTCATCGTCTACGGCGAGGACGTCGAACTGTCGATCGTCGGCGACCTGCGCGGGGTCCACGAGCAGTTCGGCCACGACCGGATCCGCAACACCCCGATCTGCGAGACCACGCTGACCGGCATGGCGGTCGGCCTCGCCTCGGCCGGCTACCACGTGGTCGTGCAGATGATGTTCTCCAACTTCCTGTACACCGGCATGGACGCGATCGGGAACCAGATGTCCAAGCTCCGCCTCATGACCGGCGGCCAGATGGAGCTCCCGATCACGATCATCGCCACGATCGGCGGGGGCTCGTCCAACGCGGCCCAGCACTCCGACACCTCCTACCCGATGCTGATGAACCTCGGCGGGGTGAACGTCGCCGTCCCGGCCACGTCCGCCGACGCGAAGGGCCTGACGAAGACGGCGATCCGCAGCAGGAACCCGTGCTTCCTTCTCGAGCCGAACGGCCGTGGCGGCGAGCTCGGCGAGGTGCCCGACGGCGAGTACCTCGTGCCGTTCGGGAAGGCCGCCGTGCGCCGCGAGGGCAGCGACGCGACCGTCGTCGCCATCGGGCGGATGCTGAAGCCCGCGCTGGCCGCGGCAGAAACGCTGGAGACCGAGGGCGTGCGGGTCGAGGTCATCGACCCCCGCACCCTGGTGCCGTTCGACGAGGACGGCGTGCTCGCCTCCGTCGCCAAGACCGGCCACCTCGTCATCGTGGACGAGGCCCGCGAGTGCTGCTCGGCGGCCAGCCAGATCGCCGCCGTGGTGGCGGACAAGGGCTTTTCCGACCTGCGGGGCCCGATCCGCCGCGTCACCACGCCGAACGTCGCGATCCCCTACGCCCCCAACGCCGAGGCGCACGTGATCCCCGGCGAGGCCCGCATCGCCGCGGCCGTCCGCAAGCTGCTCGGCCGCACGGAGAACCGCAGGCAGGGGGTGCCCGCGTGACGATGCGCGTGCGGGTCAAGCTGCCCAAGATCGGGATGACGATGGAGGAGGCGACGATCGTGCGGTTCTGCAAGCAGCCGGGCGAGGCGTTCCGCAGGGGCGACCCCCTGTACGAGATCGAGACCGAGAAGATCAGCCAGGAGGTCGAGGCCACCGGGGACGGCGTCATGGTCGAGCACGCCGTTCCCGAGGGCAGTGATGTCCGGGTCGGCGCGCTTGTGTGCGTCGTCGAGACCGACGGAATGCCGGGCTGACCGCGATGTCGCCGCCACGGCTGGGGGAGCTGTTCCACATCGGCTGGGTCGTGCGCGACTGCGCCGCCGCGCAGGAGGAGCTGCGCACCCGGCTTGGCGCGGGCCCGTTCCTGAGCATGGGCGAGGAGACGCGCTTCGACCAGGTGCTCGTGCACGGCAAGCCGGTGCCGGTCTCGCTGAAGATCGCCTTCTGCGCGCTTGGTGGCGTGGTCGTCGAGCTGCTGCAGCCCCTGGACGACCGTTCCCCGCACGCGGCGTTCCTGGCCGAGCGGGGCGAGGGCATGCACCATCTCGCGTTCGTCGTGCCCGACTTCGACGAGCAGCTCGCGGCGGCGCGCGCGGACAACCCGGAGCTGCCCCTGCTGATCGACGGCACCGGACCGGGAAACCCGTTCCGGTGGGTCTACCTCGACGCGGGCAACGCCCGGGGGACGGTGACCGAGCTGTGGGAGCGCACACCCGTGTCCGAGGCACTGTACGCCAGCGTCCGCGGGGTGCTCGGATGAGCGCGTAACCGGCGAGAGCCGCCCCGGTCCGTTCGGGATAATGAAGATTTTTCCGAACGAACAGTGGCGTCTGTTTCCCGGCATGGGAGCGCGCTAGTAGTCTCAATGAGACTAGCTAGCGTTCTGGAGCCCTGCCATGTCTGCCGAGACCGTGCGCGACCACACCGGGACCGCGCGGCCCGGCATGCCTGCCCGGGCACGGGTGCTGCACCCGGTCGTCGGGGTGCTCGATGACGGGACGCCCTACTACGCCCCGGTCGGTGAGGTCATCGCCGACGGCTCCCGGGTGATCTGTCACCTGTGCGGGCGGGCGCTGCGTTCGGTCGTGGCCCACCTGCCGTCGCATGGCTGGACGAAGGAGCAGTACTGCGCGGCGTTCGGCCTGGAGCGGGGCCAGTCGCTTGAAGGGTCGGAGACGCACGAGCTGCGGGCCGCCCTGTTCACGGCCAGGCTGGCGGTCGAGCCGGCGATCCGCGACGGCGCCGCCGCGGGCAGGCAGCGTGCGCGCGCCGGCGAGCTGGCCAAGGCGGCCGCCG
>JASHPP010000601.1 GCA_030038035.1 Trebonia sp. | reverse complement strand
TCGTCTTCGTCGACGGCGTCCGCACCCCGTTCGGCAAGGCGGGCCCGGCCGGCCTGTACGCCGAGACCAGGGCCGACGACATGGTAGTGAGCGTGATCCGCGAACTGCTGCGGCGCAATCCCGCGCTGCCGCCTGAGCGGATCGGCGAGGTCGCGATCGCCGCCACCACGCAGGCCGGCGACCAGGGGCTGACCATCGGGCGCAGCGCCGCGGTCCTGGCCGGGCTGCCCAGATCCGTGCCCGGGTACGCGATTGACCGCATGTGCGCGGGCGCGATGACCGCCGTGACCGCCGTGGCGGGGGAGGTCGCGCTTGGCGCGGTCGACGTCGCGATCGCGGGCGGCGTCGAGCACATGGGCAGGCACCCGATGGGCGAGGGCGTCGACCCGAACCCGCGGTTCGTCTCCGAGCAGCTCGTCGACTCCTCGGCGCTGTCGATGGGCATGACGGCGGAGAACCTGCACGACCGGTTCCCCGCGATCACGAAGGCCCGCGCCGATGAGTACGCCGCCGCGAGCCAGCGCAAGCTCGCGCAGGCCTACACGGCGGGCAAGATCCAGCCCGACCTGGTGCCGATGGCGATCAGGACGCCGGCTGGTGCTGGCGAGCAGGAACTCGGCTGGGGCTGGGCGACGACGGACGAGCCGCCGCGCCCGGACACCACGGCGCAGGCCCTGGCCGGGCTGAAGACGCCATTCCGGCCCCACGGCCGGGTAACCGCCGGCAACTCCTCGGGGATCAACGACGGGGCCACCGGCTGCGTGATCGCGGCCGAGGAGGTCGCCCGTGAGCTTGGCCTGACCGCGAAGATGCGGCTGGTGGACTTCTCGTTCGCGGGCGTCGGGCCCGAGGTGATGGGCATCGGCCCGGTGCCCGCCACCGAGACGCTGCTGGCCAGGAACAACCTGACCATGGACGACATCGGGCTGATCGAGATCAACGAGGCGTTCGCCGTGCAGGTGCTCGCCTTCCTCGACCACTTCAAGATCGACGGCGACGACCCGCGCGTGAACCCGTGGGGCGGGGCGATCGCGCTCGGCCACCCGCTCGCCTCCTCGGGGGTCCGGCTGATGATCCAGCTCGCCCGCGAGTTCGCCGAGCACCCGGATGTCAGGTACGGGCTGACGACGATGTGCGTGGGACTTGGCATGGGCGGCACGGTGCTGTGGGAGAGGAGCTAGGAAATGACCACGATCCCGAACGGTCCCGGCTTGCTCTCCCTCGAAAACGACTACCCGGATGAAGTCGTCACCCAGGCGATCGTCCGCGACGTGGACCTGGGCGCTGTCGCGCCCGCCGCCGGCGTGCTCGCGCTGGTCACGCTCGATAACGGGCACGACCACACCAAGCCGAACACGTTCGGGGTCCGCGGCCTGCTGTCGCTGAACGCGGCCCTGGACGATCTCGCCGCGCGCGCTGCGCGCGGCGAGATCGCCGCCGTCGGCGTCACCGGCAAGCCGTTCGTCCTCGCCGCCGGCGCGGACCTGGACGGCGCGGCGCTGGCCGACACCCGGGAGAAGGCGCTGGCCATCGGACGGCTCGGGCACGCGGTGTTCCGCCGGCTCGGCGAGCTCGGCGTGCCGTCGTTCTGCTTCATCAACGGGGTGGCGCTCGGCGGCGGGCTCGAGGTCGCGCTGCACTGCGCCTACCGGACGATCTCCTCGGGCGCCGGCATGGTCGCCCTGCCCGAGTGCTTCCTCGGCCTGGTCCCCGGCTGGGGCGGCACCTACCTGCTGCCGCGGCTGATCGGGCCCGCCGCCGCGCTGAAGGTGATCATCGAGAACCCGCTGTCGCAGAACAAGATGCTGCGCGGCCCCGAGGCGTTCGGGCTCGGCATCGCCGACGCGATGTTCGAGCCCGCGGACTTCCTCGAGGAGTCGCTGCGCTGGGCGGCCGGGGTGCTCACCGGCGCGGTGACGGTGCCGCGTTCTTCGCCGGCATCCGCGGCGGACTGGGACGCGGCGGTTGCCGCCGCGCGGTTCTTCACCGACGGCAAGCTGCACGGCGCGGCCCCGGCGCCGTACCGGGCGCTTGAGCTGGTCGCCGGGGCGCGGACCAGGACCCGCGACGAGGGGTTCGCGGCCGAGGACGAGGCGCTGGCGGACCTGCTGCTCAGCGACGAGCTGCGCGCCGGACTGTACGCCTTCGACCTTGTCCAGAAGCGGGCGAAGCGGCCGGCCGGGGCGCCGGACCGTTCGCTGGCCCGGCCGGTCACCAAGGTGGGCGTGGTGGGCGCCGGGCTGATGGCCGCGCAGATCGCGCTGCTTTTCGTCCGGCGGCTGCAGGTTCCCGTGGTGCTGACCGACCTGGACCAGGCCCGGGTGGACTCCGGCGTGGGGTACGTGCACGCGGAGATCGACAGGCAGCTCAGCCGCGGGCGCCTCTCGCCCGACGCGGCCAACCGGCAGAAGGCGCTGGTGACCGGCTCTGTCTCGAAGGACGGTTTCGCCGACGCCGACTTCGTCATCGAGGCCGTCTTCGAGGAGCTTGCCGTCAAGAGGCAGGTATTCGCCGAACTCGAGGCCGTGGTCCGGCCGGACTGCGTGCTCGCCACCAACACCTCGTCGCTGTCGGTGACCGAGATGGCCGCCGGCCTGTCCGACGCCGGGCGGGTGGTCGGCTTCCACTTCTTCAACCCCGTCGCGGTGCTGCCCTTGGTGGAGGTCGTCCGGGGAGCCTCGACCGATGACGCGGCCATCGCGACCGCGCTCGCGGTCGGCGCCACGCTGAAGAAGAACTGCGTGATCGTCGCCGACCGGCCGGCGTTCGTGGTGAACCGGCTGCTGACGCGGTTCCTCGGCGAGTTCATCGCCGCGGTCGACGAGGGCACCCCGTTCGAGGTCGCCGAGCACGCGGCCGACCCGCTCGGCCTGCCGATGACCCCGTTCCTGCTGCTGCAGCTCGTCGGGCCCGCGGTCGCGCTGCACGTGACCGAGACCCTGGCGGCCGCGTTCCCCGACCGTTTCGCCGTGTCGCCCAAGCTGCGCGCGCTGGTGGCGGCGGGGAAGACCACGGTCTACCTGCCGGACTTCTCCGTCGACCAGGACGTGCTCGCACTGCTCGCCGGCGGCGAGCACCCGTCGGCCGGCCCGGAGGTGCTCGCGCGGGCGCTGGAGGGGCTGGCTCAGGAGATCAAGATCATGCTTGACGAGGGGGTGGCCGCCGCGGCCGAGGACATCGACCTGTGCATGATCCTCGGCGCGGGCTGGCCGTTCCACCTGGGCGGCATCACGCCGTACCTGGACCGGACCGGGATCGCGGCCAAAGTAAACGGTGCGCGATTCCACGGCTAGCACGGCCCTGGCACTTCAGTCGGTGTCACCCGAGCCGATCTGTGATAAAAATGGTCCCATGCGGTATCTGTGAGTGATGCCGCGATTGCGTAGGCAACACGGCGGGCGCCGCGGTGCCGGCGTTGCACGGCGCTCCGGCGACCCGTGCTACGCCCTAGCCGCAGGTCAGGCCATGCGGGGGGTGATGCGGATGATAGCTGACTGGAGGAGGGACGGGACGCGCTGGGCGAAGGCGGCGCTGATCGACAGCCACGGCGCCGGACGGCGCCGCCGCGCTGCTGCCCGCCGCGCAGGCCTTCCAATAGCCATGGGAGCGCTTGCGTGACGGCTGACTGGCGGCGCGATGAGGCACGCAGGGAAGAGGCCGCGCTGGTCGACGCGACGCTGCCGAACGCCGCCCGGGTCGCGGACTACCTCGATGGCGGCAAGGACAACTTCGAGGCCGACAGGAAGGCCGCCCGGTCGCTGGTCGCGGCGGCCCCCATCATCGAGCTGATCGCGCCCGCGTGGCGTGCTTTTCACCAGCGGGCAGTGCGATACCTGGTCCGCGAGGCTGGCGTGCGCCAGTTCATCTACGTCGGCGTGACCCTGGCCTCGTCGAACGACACGACCGAGATCGTGTGGTCGGCTGACCCGGGGTGCCGCATCGTATTCGCCGATAACGACCCCCTGGTGCTCGCGCATGCGCGGGCGCTCATGCGGCCCGTGCCCGACCGCGGCGCCGGCACCCCGCACGGCGCCACCGGCTACGTCGACGCCGACGTCAGCGAACCCGGCGCGATCGTGGCAGGCGCCAGGGAAACGCTGGACTTCGGCCAGCCGGTCGCGGTCATGCTGATGTTCATCCTGGCCTTCATCGAGGACACCGCCGCGGCCGCGGGCATCGTGTCCTCGCTGGCGGGCGCGCTGCCGTCAGGCAGCCACATGGTGATCCACCACATCGCGAGCGAGCTGAACCCCGCGCTTGAGATGGCCGCCCGCCGGTGGAACCAGATGTCGGAGCAACAGATCACGCTCCGCTCCAA
This sequence comes from Trebonia sp., assembly GCA_030038035.1. Next base: position 1,937 of record JASHPP010000601.1, on the reverse strand, counting down.
GGACGAGGTCGCCAGCCTGGTGGCGGGCCTGGAACTGGTCCCGCCCGGCCTGGTGTCCATCGGCGAATGGCGCCACGGACGGCACGACCCGCATTTCGAAGAGGTGATCCCGATGCACGCCGTGGTCGCGAGAAAGCCGTAGCAGAAAGGAGGACCCAGATGACAGATGACTGGCGAGACGAGGCGACACGGCGGGCGAAGGCCGAGCTGATCGACACCACCGTGCCGAATCCCGCCCGCGTCGCCGACTACCTGGGCGGCGGCCGGGACAACTTCGCGGCCGACCGGAGGGCCGTGCAGGCGACGGTCGCGGTCGCCCCTGTCGTCGCCGCGATCGTGCCCGCCGTGCGCGCCTTCCATCAGCGGGCGGTGCGATACCTGGCCGCCGAGGCCGGGATCAGGCAGTTCCTCGACGTCGGGCCGGGCCTGGCGACGTCGGGGCGCACGCACCAGGTCGCGCAGTCCGTGGACCCGCGCTGCCGCATCGTCTACGTGAGCAGCGACCCGATGGTGCTCACCCATGCCAGGGCACTGACGAAGTCCACGTCGGCCGGCACCATCGACTGCGTGGACGCGCACATTCGCGACCCCGAAGCGGTGGTGGCCGGCGCCCGGCGGACGCTGGACTTCGGCCGGCCCGTCGCGGTGTTGCTGCTGTCCACGTCCACGCTGGCCTTCATCGCCGACACCGCGGCGGCCGCCGCCCAGCTGTCCGCGCTGGTGACTGCCGTCCCGTCCGGCAGCTACATCGCCGTCTACCACCAGGCCAGCGACCTGCACCCCGCGATGCGGACGGCCGTACGCCTGTGGAACCAGCTCTCGCGCCAGCGGATCACCCACCGTTCCCGCCCGGAGGTCGCCAGCCTCGTCGACGGCCTTGAGCTCGTCCCGCCGGGACTCGTGCCCGTGTGCGAATGGCGTCCAGAACCGGGCGACCCCCGGTTCGACGACGTGGTGCCGGTGTACGGCGTGGTCGGCCGCAAGCCGTAGCTCGCCGGCCCCGCCGTTTATTTCGGCCTATTTCGCCGCATGCTATTGCGGAAAGTATCCAGATCATTACTATATGTATCGGTGGCCGCTGACCTTGCTTCCTGAGGGTAACGATGTCCAGTCTTCCCCTGGTCGGCGACGAGCTCGCCGGCTACCGGATACTCGCCGTGGCCGGACGCGGCCGGACCAGTGTGGTCTATCAGGCGGAGAATCCCCGGCTCGGCAACGTCGTCGCGCTGAAGGTGCTCGCTCCCGAGCTTGCCGCCGACGGCGTCTTCCGCGCCCGCTTTCTCGGGGACTCCCGGATCGCGGCCTCGCTGAACCACCCGCACGTGATCCCCATTCACGACGTGGGGTCAAGCGACGAGGCGCCTTACATCGCGATGCGGTACGTCGCGGGGACCGACCTGCGGCTGCTGCTCGGGAAACGGGGCCGCATCCCGCCGCGGACCGCCGTCTTCCTGCTCACGCAGGCCGCCCGCGCGCTTGACGCGGCACACGCCAACGGGCTGGTGCACCGGGACGTGAAGCCCGCGAACCTGCTGATCGAGCACGGCGGCGCCGATCCCGATCACGTCTACCTCGCCGATTTCGGGATGTTCCCCGGCGCGGTGGGCTACGTCGCGCCGGAGCAGATCCTGGGCCTGTCAGTGCTCGGCCTGGCCGACCAGTACTCGCTGGGCTGCGTCCTCTACCAGTGCCTCACCGGGCGGGTTCCCTTCGGCAGGGACCATGGCACGGCGGCCACCTGGGCTCATGCCGGGGAGTGCCCCGCGCCGCCCTCGGCGCTGTGCCCCGACCTGCCGCGCGGCGCCGACCCGGTCTTCAGCCGGGTGCTCGCCAGGCAGCCCGGCGATCGCTACCGCAGCTGCCGCGAGTTCATGGCGGCCGCCGCCGGCGCCCTGGGCACCGGGGAGAGCAGGCCGGCGCCGGGTCGCCCGCCCGCG
>JASHPP010000600.1 GCA_030038035.1 Trebonia sp. | reverse complement strand
AGGAGGCCAGGCCGACCGGCGCCAGCCGGATCGAGGACCTGCTCCGGCGCTTCCGGCGCGGCGATTTCGACCTCGTGTCCGTCGGCCGGAGCCTGATCGGCGACCCGGACTGGGTCGCGAAAATGCGCGACGGCCGCAGCGCGCAGATCAGGCCATTTCGCCGCGCGGACCTCGAGTGGCTGTCGGCGTGATCCTAGTGCGGCAGGCCTTGCGTGCCGTATGCCGGGGTAATCACCGGAAATTCGGATTGTGTTTCTGGATCGTTTTCTATTCCGACACGTGCTGTTATACAGAGAGCAGGCTCTGCAGAGACGTGGTGATGCCGGTGCTTGCGAAACCCGCGGCGAACTGGACGCGTGGCTGGCCGGCCGCCATACCCGCGGCGCTGCTGTGCGCCATCATGATCACCGGATGCGGAAGCACCGGTGGTGGTGCCGGGCCTGCGCAGGCCACCGGGTCGCGGGACCCCCGCCCGTCCGCCTCGCCGAGCACCTGCTCGCCGTGGGCGGGCCTGGATGACCTGACCGACGTCATGACCTGGCTGCGCCAGCTGATCGGCGATGAGGTGATATTCGGCGCGGGCACCGCGCAGGCCAAGAGGGACGGCCTGGCCGTCGTGGTGTATGCGGACTCGCTCGACGGCCTGTGGGAGCAGCTTCCCCCGCGGTACGCCCGCGACCTGCGGGACTCCGTCCTGTCGGTGGCGGCCAGCCCCTACAAGGAGACCCCGGAACAGCTGAACACCGCCGCCAACGATGCCCAGACCCTTGCGACACAGATCAGCCAGCTGTGCTTCTAGCCCCGCTTTTGACTACTGCTCACTACTGCTCACTACTGCTCACTACTGCCAGCCGATCGACAGCTCGCCAAGCAGGCGTTTCAGCGCCCGCGCAGCGCGCCGGAACTTGTCCGGGCCGCTGAAGCCGCCGTGACGTCCGGCAAGGTCCAGGTGCGGCTCAAGCGACATGAACCCCGCGTAGCCCGAGTCCCGCAGGGCGAGCAGCGTCTCGCGCAGCTGCCCGTCGCCTTCGCCCGCTGGAGTGACCTCGCCTGTCGCGGCCCGCGCGTCCTTGACCTGCAGGTACACCAGGTACGGCCGGAGCATGGGGTACGCGTCGGAAAAAGGCCTGACGCCGCACTGGACGTAGTTGGCGGGGTCGAAGGTGGCCTGCAGCGCGGGGGAGGCCACGCTGGCGATCAGGTCCGCGCACCGGCCAGGGAGGTCGCCGTAGATCTCCTTTTCGTTCTCGTGGGCGAGGATGAGCCCGCGCTCTTCGGCGATCCGCGCCAGTGCCCCCATCCGGTCGACGACCTGCGCCCGGTACCGCTCCGGCGGCTCGCCCGCCGGCATGTAGAAGGAAAAGACGCGCACGATCGCGGTGCCGAGTTCGCCGGCGATGCCGGCGATGCGGCGCATCCGTTCCAGCTCGGGCGCGAACGGCGCGCTGATCGCGACCTTGCCGATGGGCGAGCCGATCGCCGAGACCCGGACTCCCGCGTCGTCGATCGCCGCGCGGAACGCGGCGAGCTGGGCGGCGGTGAAGTCGGCGACATTCACCGACCACGCGCTGCGCAGTTCCAGGTGGGCGATGGACTCGGCTGCGAGCACGGACAGCTGGGTCCGCAGGTCGGGGGAGATCTCGTCGGCGAACGCGCTGAGGGTGACGGTCACTGTCTCTGTCACTGTCACTGGCCGAGGCTAACAGGGCGCCCGGTCCGTGATGACTCGTACACGGCGCAGACGATCTCAAGCGCCTCGCGGCCGCTTGCGCCGCTGACCGCCGGTTCGCGTCCCTCCTCGACCGACGCGAGCAGGTCGGCGATCTGCGTGGCGTGGCTGGCGGCGTCCAGGGCCGCGGGGCCGGCCGCGGCCGCCTGTGCCGGGGCGTGAGCGGGGGCGGGGGCGCGGCTGGCGGAGCGGCTGGCGTGCGCGGGTCGCAGGGAGCTGCGGACAATCCGGCCGTCCTCGACGGTCACCGTGCCCTCGGTCCCTGTGATCTCCAGCCGCTGCGGAAAGCCCGGGTAGGCGGCGGTGGTCGCGGTGATCGTGCCGACCGCGCCCGAGGCGAACCGTACGATCGCGAGCGCGGTGTCCTCGACCTCGATCCGGTGCGCCTGGGTCGTGCAGACCGCCGTGACCTCTGCGGGCGGTCCCATGCACCAGCGGAGCAGGTCGACGTAGTGGATGCCCTGGTTGAGCAGCGACCCTCCGTCCATCGCCCGGGTGCCGCGCCAGCGCGCGCTGTCGTAGTACGCCTGGGTGCGGTACCACTTCGTGCTGGCCTCGCCGAACACGAGCGTGCCCAGGGCGCCGTCGTCGATCAGCCGCTTCAGCTCGGCCACGCCCGGGTCGAAGCGATGCTGGGACATCACGGTCAGCGCCACGCCCGCCTCGCGCGCCGCGGCGAGCAGCCGGTCGGCGGCGTCGAGGCTGACGTCTACCGGTTTCTCCACGACCAGGTGCTTTCCCGCCTTCGCCGCACGGACGCCGACCTGCGCGTGCAGGCCGCTGGGCACGCATACGCACACGACGTCGACATCACGGCGGGATAGCAGGGCATCCAGGCTGGGTTCGGCCGCGCAGCCACGGGCAGCGGCGAAGGTCCGTGCGACCCCGTCGGCCACGTCCGTGACCGCCGACAGCCGGGTGCTAGGGAGCATGGCGATAGCGTCGGCGTGGATGGCCGCGATCGTGCCGGTGCCGATGATTCCGAAGCCACAGGTCACGGCACCGACGCTACCGGTTATGCCGGCGGCCGTGTCGGTTGAGCCGCCTGCTCGCCGGCGGAGTGGGCTTCGATGAAGGCGGCGACCCGGTCGTTGAGCTCGTCGATCCGGTCAAAGCCGCCGTGGCTGCCGGGGACGATGGCGACCTCCGCGTGCGGCATGAGGCTTCCCCTCGCGCGGGCCTCCGCCGGGGTGAGCATGGCGCTGCGCGCACCGGTGATCAGCAGGACCGGCACGTCGATCGCGCGGAGTTCGTCGTCGGTGAGGACGCCGGGGAACTTCGGCTCGATCCGGTAGCCGCGGATGGCTGCCCACATGAGCGTCATCAGTTCCGGCTCCAGCATGGCCGGGCTGTCCAGCCACCGGGCCAGGCGGCGGCGCAGCGGCATCGGGGTCAAGGTGGCCAGGCCGCTGATCGACATCCACCACCAGAAGCGGGCGTCGAGCTTGGTGAGCCCGGCGGGGTCGAGCAGCGTGACGGACGCGACCCGGCCGGGCGCGCGGATCGCCTGGTTCATGGCCACCCAGCCGCCGTAGGAGAAGCCCACCAGGTGCGCCGGGCGGTCGCTGAGCTTGCCCAGGAGCTCGTCCAGCCAGGCGGCGCAGTTCTGCGGGGGAGTCATCGGGGCGCGCGGGACGCTGGGATTCGGGTCGCCGGGCATGTCGATCCCGTAGACCGGACCGTCCCCTGCGAGCGCCGCCACGTGCGGGAACCAGGCCGCTGCGTTGCCCCCGGCACCGGTGAGCAGCACGACCGGCTCCCCGCCGGGATGCGGCCGGTAGGCGTGCACCCGCGTGGTCGCGGTCGCCGTCTCGACATCGAACTCCTCGCAGGGCTGCGGCCACAGCGCGAAGACCCGCTCGTAGGCGGCCATGAACTTCTCCCGTGCCGCATCGTCCACCCACGATCCCGGCTCGCCCGCAGGTGCCGAGCCTGCTGCGCCGGTGATGCGCTTGATCCCGGGCATGTCCCGCCTCCTCGCGGCTGGGCCTGGCATCTTTATGATACCATCGTATTATTACTAGGTCCGGCCGACGCCAAGGGATACGGTGAGCGGATGCCGAAACGGGTCGATCACGAGCAGCGGCGGCGGCACATCGCGGACGCGCTGCTGCGGACGGCCGCCGCGCGCGGGCTGCATGCCACCGGGATGCGCGAGGTCGCAGCCGAAGCGGGCGTGTCCCTGCGGCTGGTCCAGTACTACTTCGGCACCAAGGAGGAGCTCATGCTGGCCGCCATGCAGCACCTGGCGGCCAGGTTCAGCGAACGGGCCCTGGCGCGGATCAGGCGGCTCAAAGAGACAGGGGGCCTGGCCAGCCCGCGTGACGTCATCGCCGCCATCTTGACCGAGGCGCTGCCCGCCGACGACGAGCGGCGCACCTTCACCATCTTGTACACGGCCTACTTCGCGCTCTCGCTGACCGATCCGGCACTGGCGATCGGCCCGCTGACCCGGAACTCCAGCGCTGTGATCGACGTGGTCGCCGCGCAGTTGCGGGCGGCCCAGGCCGCCGGCGACATGCCCGCCTGCCTGGACCCGGACCTGGAAGCCGTCAGCCTGCTGGCCATGTCCGCGGGCCTGGGCACGAGCGTCGTCGGCGGCCAGTCCTCGGCCGGGCAAGCCCAGGCCGTCATCGACTACCACCTGCAGCGCCTGTTCCCGGCGTCCAGCGTTTGCGCGAGCCCAAACCCTTACCGGTGAAGCGGCGCTTCGTGCCATGATGACTGTGAGGCTGACGCTAGGCGGAGGACCGGCATGACAACTCAGCCAGCTGACGAGGACACCCTGATCCAGATGGGACGCGCCGAGCGCGGGCAGCATCGGTCGGGCGCGTCCATGGTTGCCATGCTCGGCGTGGCCGCGGTCTTCGGCGTGGTGGGCTGCCTGCTCATCTCCCTGCCTCACCTGGTCAGCGTGCTCCTG
>JASHPP010000599.1 GCA_030038035.1 Trebonia sp. | reverse complement strand
CCGCCCGCTTGGTCGTCCCGTCGCGGTCGGTAACGGAGTATGCCAGCATGGGCCGCATGTCTACCGTCCCGGAAGATGGCGTGCTGCCTTCAGGTCCGTCCCGAGTCAACGACTATGACCTCATCGCTGAGGCGTACGCGGCCGAAAACGAGACCAGCCTCGCAAACGCCTACTATGAGCGACCGGCGATTCTGGCGCTGGCTGGGGACGTGGCCGGTCGCCGGATCCTCGACGCTGGCTGCGGGTCCGGCCCCCTGTCCTCGGTGCTGCGCGACCGGGGCGCCATTGTGACCGGGGTAGATGTCAGTGCCGGGATGCTGGAGTTGGCGCGGCGGCGGCTAGGCGACGACGCGCGCCTGCAGCAGGCCGACCTGAAGGGCCCGCTGCCCTTTCCCGGCAACGCATTCGACGATGTCATCGCGTCCCTGGTCCTGCACTACCTCGAAGACTGGACGGGACCGCTAGCCGAGTTGCGGCGCGTTCTGACGCCCGGCGGCCGGCTGATCGTTTCCGTCAATCATCCCTCATCCATCTATATCCCCCGGCTATACCCCGCCGGGCGCAAGGCCGACTACTTCGCGACGCACAGCTGGACCGTGCCTTGGACCATGGGTGGCCAGACTGCCCAGATGCGCTTCTGGCACCGGCCGCTGCACGCGATGACCGATGCCTTCACCGCGGCGGGCTTCCGGATCTCCGTCATCAGCGAACCGCAACCAGTGCCAGCCGCTCGCGAGCTGTTTCCCGACCAGTTCCCGGCCCTCACGACCAACCCGAACTTCCTGTTCTTCGTCCTGCACGCCAGCTAACCGGCGCTCCAACGCGCAGGCACTGTCTCTGCCGTCTCTTGTCGCAACAGTGACGACGGCGAACAGGTTGTGACGACGGCGACCAGATGTCGCTGGGCTCGGACAGCGAGCAAGCGGCCGGTTTCCTGTCGGGAACCGGCCGCTGACCTTGGTAGCGGGGGCAGGATTTGAACCTGCGACCTCTGGGTTATGAGCCCAGCGAGCTACCGAACTGCTCCACCCCGCGTCGACCACTCCACTTTATGAACTCCCGCCAGCCAAGGCAAATCGGCCACCCGGCGAGGGACCCCGCCCAGCGCTCTCGCGCGCCCGCGGGCCCAGGCGTTTTGGGGGCGTTGGCGTATGTGGCCCAATCTATTCGGGGCAGATACGCCAACGGCCCAGAGCCGCCCGGGTCACCAGAGCCGCGCTGGAGCCACCCGGGTCACTGGAGCCACCCGGGTCACCAGCGCCGGCGGTCAGAGTCCGGTGCTGGCCGACTCGGGACCGAGCGGGGAGGCCATCCATACCGTGTACTGGGCCGTCCAGGTCCCGGCCGGCGGCCCGGTCAGCACGGCGGCGTCCGTCGACGTCCGCAGCGAGAGCACCTCCCGCGGCACGACCCCGAACAGCGACACCCCCGACCGCGACGCCCCCAGCAGGACCGGATGGCGGCCGGTCTGCTCGATCGAGGTCACCACCTGCTCGATCGCCAGGGTGGACGCGCCGGCGACCGACGCGGCGGGCTGGCCGCACATGCCCCGCACGACCTGGCTGAAGGAGTCCGCCGTGGCGGCGTCGGTGAACACCACGCTCGCGTCCTGGCCGATGGCCGAACACAGCCGCGACACCGCGGCGAGCGAGCCGCCGTACGTCGCGGCGGCGCCGACGCCGCGGAACTCCACCCGGCTGATGAACTTCGACAGCCCCGACGAGCGCGCCGAGACCGCGGGCTCGGCCGCGAGCCCGGGGTTCATCGAGGTCACGAACGCGGGGATCGCCATCGCGAGCACGCAGCACGCCCCCACGCCGGCGGCGGTCAGCCGCCGCGCCCCGAGTTCGGCCGCGCGTGCCTTCAGCCGGTGGGACATCCACAGCCCGAGCAGGATCAGCCCGGGCAGCACGACAGGCACCAGCCGGTGACTGGCCCACGGCTGCGTGGGCAGCACGGCCGGGTCCCACAGCACGGTCACCACCGACCAGCCGATCACCAGGAAGGGCAGCCCCCACACGCGCGCGGCGAGCAGCGATTCACGCCATGCCAGCGCGGCGCGCACCATCCGCCGCCCGATCAGCGAGGCGCCCGCGACCGCCAGCAGCACCGCGGGAATGCCGAGGTACCACAGCACCCAGTCCAGGCTCGACTCGTAGTACTGGCGCCGGCCGTCCACCGGCAGGTGCGCCAGCCGCTGCAGGCCGGCCACGTAGCTGATCACGGCCGGGTCTGTCTGCCCGCGCACGGTCTGGAAGTACGGCCGGATCGCGAACCCGATCAGCAGCACGACGGGCGCCGCGAAGGCCACTCCCTGCAGGCACGCGCCGAGCGACGGCAGCGCCCACGTCTCGCCCTGCAGGCCGGGGACCTCTGCCCGCGCCGCGGCCACCCGGTGCAGCCAGGCGCGCACGCCGGGGAAGGCCAGCGGCGCGGTCAGCGCGGTCACCAGGCCGAACCCGGCCGCGCACAGCCCGAACAGGTGCAGCTCCGTCGACAGCGACGACAGGTACGGCCGGGCGAGGTCCAGCCCCGCGTACAGCCCGCACGCCACGCCGAGGAAGAGCCCCACGCCGAGCGGCCCCGCCTGCGGCCGCCGGGTCACGAACATGATCGCGAGCACCGGGAACGCCGGCAGCAGCGTGCTCAGCGAGCCGATGCTGGCCAGCACGGTCAGGCCGAGCGCGAACCCGCCAAGCCCGGCGAGCGTCAGCGCGGCCGGGTAGCCGTTCCGCTGCCGGGTCAGCACCAGCGAGTCGGTCACCATGCACAGCCCGCCGAACAGCAGCACCTGGACCAGCGGCTCGCTGAACGGCGCGCGGCTGACGTACTGCTCGGGCAGGGTCAGCGCGAGGACGAGCGCGCCGGCCGGCGCCCACCGCGGTCCCGCCAGCCGCCCGACCAGCCCGGCGAACGACAGCACGGCGCACCCGCCGATCACCGGGGGCATCAGCAGCGCTCCCTGCACCCCGCCGAGCCACACCCCGCCCGCGAGCACCAGCGGCAGCCCGGGCATGAACGCGGGCGACACCGTGGTCCCGGCCTGGTAGAAATCCGTGCTCGCGAAGTTCAGCCCCGTGACTGACCCGAACGCCGCGGCCGACTGCGGGATCTTCGCCGACCCGTGCAGCGCGATCCAGTACCCGTACTGCAGGTACGCGCCCGGGTCGCTGACCACGAAGACCTGCTGCGAGTCGCGGGCGACCTGCCAGACCGCGAAGCCGGCCGCGATCGCCACGGTGGCGAGCAGCGCGCCGGCGGGCACGGCCGGCCGCCTGCGCCGCCAGGACTGCACCGCCGGCCGGGAATCATCGGTCCGCTCGTCGGTGTCCTGCGGGTCGCCGAACCGCGGCCAGCTCAGCGGCAGCTGCCGCATCGCGAAGTAACACAGCGCCAGGGCCAGCGGCACGAAGATGATCAAAATCGCGGCGGGCAGCAGCCGCCCGGCGACCAGCATCGCGGTCCCCGGCACCAGCCAGGCGATCGCCAGCAGCGCGGGCAGCTGCGTGATGGCCGCGAACAGCCAGCCGGGAAGCCACCACAGGCGCACGTACCTGCGCCGGACGGCGGACGCCGCCGAGGCTACCGGTGCCGCGACGACAGCCGTCGCAGACCGCAGGTCGCTGACCGCCCGTGCGCCGCGATCGGGCCCGTCACGATCCGGTTTATCCCGAACGGACAGTGCCGGCTCCACAGCGACAGCCCCTTCGGCCGCCTGTCGGGGACCACGCAGTCGTAGACGCACGGACCCCACTGTAAACCGGCAACCTCTGGCCAGCGCCGCGCGCTGCGGGTGATCGGCGGGCACAATCAGGTAAATGGAGATCTACGCGAACTGGCACACCTGGCCGCAAGCCGAACCTGAGCTGCGGCGCCTGCTGCCCGCGGCCACCTGCGACGCGGTGGCGAGGGCGGTGGAGTTCGCGGTCCGCTACCACGGCGACCAGAAGCGGCCCACCGGGGCGCCGTACCTGGAGCATCTGCTTGAGGCGCTTGAGGTCCTCGTGCGCGGCGCCGGCGTGACCGACCCGGACGTACTGGTCGCCGCGGTGCTGCACGACGTGGTGGAAGACACCCCGTGCACGATAGCGGACCTGCGGCAGGAGTTCGGCGATCGGGTCGCGGGCCTGGTCGGCTGGGTGACGATCCCGGAGTCTGACGGCGACGGCAAGGCGGTGAAGGAGGCGTACCTGGCGGGCCTTCGGCACGCTCCGGACGACGCCATCGTGGTCAAGCTCGCCGACCGGGCAAGCAACGTGCAGACGCTGCGGAACCTCAGCCCGGCCAGGCAGCGCGAGTACTACGCGCAGACCGTGCGCTACATCATGCCGCTGGCCGCGTCACGGACCTGGTTCGCCACCTGGTACGCGAGCTGGCAGCAGGAACATCGGGATCTGGCGTGACCTGCTCGCCCCGCGCGACCCGGCCGCCGAGCGCGGCCAGCAGCCAGATCACGAGCGTCGCCGGGTAGATGAAGTAACCGAACCGCGTCGACGGGGCGAGCACGAACATGAGCGTCATCGCGCCGGCGAGCAGCAGGACCGCGCGCGGCACGGACCGCGGCGGCCTGACCACGAGCGAGGCGGCGACCGCCAGCCCTGCCGCGACGAGCAGCACGACGACGATCATGTGCCCGACGGGCCCGGTCTCGGCGAGGTCGTGGCCGGGCAGCGGGCTGGACGCCTGGGACGTGACGTGCGCCAGCCCGAGCGGGAACTTGATCGTGTTCTCGACGAGCGCCCTGGGATGGAGCACCAGGAACGGGCCGACGCAGACGGCGACCACGGCCAGCGCGGTCACCGTGAACACCGTGGCCTGCCGCCTGCCGTCGCGGACCGCGAGCACGGCGAGCGCCACGAGCACGGCCGGCCACGCGGTCGCCTTCATCGCCGCGGCGACGCCGAGCGCGAGCCCGGCGAGCACAGGCTGGCGCTCCCAGACCAGGGCGAACCCCAGGCACAGGAAGGCGACCATCGGCACGTCGGTCCCGCCGACCGCGAGCTCGAAGGCGATCACCGGGGTCGCCGCGACAAGCACCGTCCAGCGCCAGGGATCCCCCGCCCCGCCGCGCCGCAGCGCGTAGCCGAACACGACGAGGAACACCACGCCGAACCAGACCCGCGGGTCGGTCAGCAGGCCGTCGCCGAACAGCGCCCTGGGCAGCCCGAACAGCGTCATGACCGGCAGGTACGGGTTGTAGCTGTTCGGATTCCTCGTGGCGGCGAGCGAGGCGGGATCGGCGTACGGGGTGCCGTGGTGGAGCAGCGTCACCGCCGACTGCGCCACGACCGCGACCTCGGGTTGCTCGAGCCCTCTGGCCGCCATCCAGCCGAGCGGGACGAGCAGCGCGCCGCAGAACGACAGCGCCAGCGCCACATCGGCGCCGCGCGCCTTCCAGGCGAGCACGGCCACGAGCGCGAGCACGTATCCGCAGGCCGCTATCTCGCCCCAGAGCTGGTGCACCGAGTCGGTGCTGAAGACCGCGACGAGCAGCGCCCAGAGCGCGGATACGGCGAACACGCCGGCGAGCCAGCGACGGGGCATGGCGGCCGGCGACTGCCATCTGGCACCTAGGCGAACGCCACCCACGAACTCTTTACCTTACCAGGTATAACATCCCCTACTGTGGGTCGACTCGACGGCAAGGCCGCCATTATCACCGGCGGCGAGGGCAGCATCGGCATGGCGACCGCGCGCGCGTTCGCGGCCGAAGGCGCGAGCGTCTTCCTGGCTGGGATTTCCGAGCCCGGGCTGAAGAATGGCGCGGCCGAGCTCGGCGCCGGCGCCGCGTGGAAGGTGACCGACGTCACCGACTCGGCACAGGTGAAGGCGGCCGTGGACGCGGCGGTCGACCGGTTCGGGCGGCTGGACGTGGTGGTCGCCAACGCGGGAATCGCCGGCGCGAACGCGCCGATCGCCGACTTCCCCGAGGACTCGTTCGACCAGACGATCGCCGTGCACGTGCGCGGCGCCTTCCTGCTGTGCAAGCACGCGGTGCCGCACCTGTCGTCGGGCGCCAGCGTGATCATCACCTCCAGCGTGGTCGGCCTGATGGCCGCCCCGCACATCGCCGGCTACGCGACCGCCAAGCACGCCCAGGTCGGGCTGATGCGGACGCTCGCCAGCGAGCTCGCGCCGCGCGGCATCCGGGTCAACACGATCCACCCCGGCCCGGTCGACAACGAGTTCCAGCATCGCATCGAGGTCATCGCCACCGGCGCCGACCGCGACAAGGCGACCGCGATCTTCGATCAGCTGATCCCGCTGGCCAGGCACGCGGCCCCGGACGAGATCGCGCGCGCGATGCTGTACCTGGCCAGCGACGACAGCTCGTTCATGACCGGGGCGACGCTGGCCGTTGACGGCGGAATGTCCAGCTGATCACGAAGGCGACCGCGACCACCCGACCGCCCAGTCCCAGCCGAGCAGTCCCCACAGGTACACCGCGAGCAGCGGGTAGATGACGGGAACGATTCCCGCGAGCGCGGCCAGGCCCGCCAGGATCATCCGGCCCTCCCAGCCGAGGCCGCGCCGGTCGGGGACGGGCACCAGCCCGGTGCGCACCCGGTACGCCAGCTCAAGGTGGCGCAGCATGACGGCGGCGAGCAGCGCGAACGTCACGGGCGCCCAGGCCCGGTCGGCGAACCCGAGCGCCGCGAGGAACACGTATTCGCCCGCCTGCAGCAGCGGGGGCGCCAGCCAGTCGCGCCGGCCGTCGTGCGGATGCCACGACGCCAGCGCGGCCAGCATCATCGCCTCGACCGGGGTGAGCACCAGGATGCCCGGCAGGTTGTGCAGGCCGAGCCCGGCGAGCATGCCGGTGACGAGCAGCCCGACGAGCAGCGGCGGCAGCGGCGGCAGCTTGCCGTCCACGAACCGGCCGATCCAGACCGCGAGCGGGCCGTCGCCGCGGTACCCGGGAAGCCAGCCGGGCGCCGCCGCCGGGCCTTCGCCGGACTTGCCGGCCAGCAGGGCGGCGAACGCGAGCACGCAGAGCAGGAGCTGGACGGCGAACGCCACCCGCGCTCCCGCGAGCAGCGCGGCGGCACCGATCACCAGCAGCCGTTCGCCGCCCGGCGCCCCGGCGAAAGCCTGGAACCGGCGCGCGCGGACCGCGACCGCCCCCGTGGCCGCCACGCTCAGCTCCGCCATCTGCAGCAGCCCGAGCGCGATCGCCGCCGCCACCGCGAGCCGCCACACCCCGCCGGCCCCCGGCCCGGCGAGCCCGGCGACGAACG
>JASHPP010000598.1 GCA_030038035.1 Trebonia sp. | reverse complement strand
CGGTGGATCCGGCCTGGACGACGCTGGCCCCGCAGCGGCTGCCCGACTCCGCGGTGACCGCGGTGCTGTGCGGCAGCCGGGAGCACACGCTGCGCGCGCTGCGCGCCATCGCCGCCGCCGGGCACATGCGCACGGCGCCGGGGCGAACGCGGCGGGTGGCCGTCGTCGGGTTCGGCGACTTCGAGCTCGCCGATCTCGTCTCACCCGGGGTCACGGTGGTGAGCTACGACCCGGCCGCGATCGGCCGCACCGCGGGCGAACTGCTCATCCGCCGGATAACGGGCGAGGACGGCCCGGCCCGGCGGGTAGAGCTCCCGACCCGGCTGATTCCCCGCGGCTCCGCCGAGTTCCCGCCGCAGGATTAGCGGGACGGCGCGTCCGGGTCAGTGTGCCAGCAGGGCACCCACGATCGCGGCGAGCACGGCCACCGCGACCACGATCGCGATGAGCAGCCCGACCTTGGACCCCGGGGCGCGCATCTGCCAGGGCGGCGGAAGGTCGTCCTGACGTTCGGCGAACGCGCGAAAACGCGCCGTGCTCGCGCTGAGGTCATCGTCAGTTTCTGACATGACATGAGACTTTAGTCCGCTACGCGCGCTCAGACGGGGCGAACGAGTCGGCTCGTTCGACCAGTCTCGATAGCACGATCACGCTCCGCGTGCGAAGCACGAAAGGCTCGGCACCGATTCTTTCCATAACCTGCTCGAAGTGCTTTACGTTAGCGGCCCTGATGTGCACGAGCGCGTCCGCTTCGCCGGTCACCGTGCAGGCGTCCGCAACCTCCGGGTACCGCCGCACCACCGCCGCGATCTCATCCGGGGAGGTCCGCCCGCCGCAGAACAGCTCCACGTACGCCTCGGTGGTCCAGCCGAGGGCGGCCGGGTCGACCCGCGCGGAGAATCCCGTGATCGCCCCGGATGCGCGCAGCCGGTCCACCCGCCGCTTGACCGCCGGCGCGGACAGGCCGATCTCGTCCCCGATCGCCGCGTAGCTGGCGCGGGCGTCCCTGATCAGCGCGGTGATGATCCGCGCGTCGATGTCGTCCAGGCTCATCGACTCACCATCATGACACCCGTGCGGGCCACGCCGCCCGCCCCGGGGAAGGGTTGAGGCTCGGTGTCCCGCTTTCACCGAGCCTCGTGAGTAAGACGCCCCAGCTAGGGCACTGGTTTACCGTCTCGGCCCATATCTGCATCTCGTGATGATAACGACTGCTGTGCGGCGTCATCGTCGTCCGGGGCTAGGGTGATGGGTGATGCTTGTCCCGCGACCGCGCGGGCCTGCCGCGCAACCGCTGCCTGAGATGGAAAAACATGCCTGAACCCGAGATGACCCGCGCCATGTACGGGCCCGAGATCACCTTCCTCGGCGTGCCGGGCGCGGAGCTCAGCGCCGTCGCCGGCCTGGGTCTTGACGCCGTGTTCGTGGGCGCCCCGTTCGACGGGGGCACCTCGCACCGGCCAGGTACGCGGTTCGGGCCGCAGGCCATCAGGGGCACGGACTACCTGCCGCACGACGCGTCCCGGCCGCATCTGGCGCTCGGCGTCGATCCGCTGCGGGACCTGCGGGTCGCCGACGTCGGCGACGTCGTCATGCCGGCCGGGGAAACGGAGAAGTCGCTGCGGCGGCTGGAGCAGGCGGTCCAGGCGGTCGCCGCGTCCGGCGCCATCCCCGTCATCCTGGGCGGCGACCACACGATCACCTTCCCCGACGCGACCGGCGTGGCGCGGCACATCGGCTGGGGCCGGGTTTCGCTGATCCACTTCGACGCGCACGCGGACACCGGGGACACCCAGTGGGGCTCGCTGTACGGGCATGGCACGCCGATGCGGCGGCTGATCGAGTCCGGCGCGGTGCGCGGCGACCGGTTCCTGCAGATCGGGCTGCGCGGGTACTGGCCTGAGCCGCCGACGCTCGCGTGGATGGCGCAGCAGCGGATGCGGTCGTTCGAGATGACAGAGCTGGTGACGCGCGGGCTGGACACCTGCCTGACCGAGGCGTTCGAGATCGCGCTCGACGACTGCGACGCGGTGTTCCTGTCCGTCGACGTGGACGTGGTGGACCCGGGGATGGCGCCGGGCACCGGGACTCCCGAGCCTGGCGGGCTGACGGGCCGCCAGCTGCTCGACGCGGTCCGGCGGATCGCGATGGAGCTGCCGCTGGCCGGCGTCGACGTGGTCGAGGTGGCCCCGCCCTACGACCAGGCCGAGGTGACCGGGTTCCTGGCCAACCGTGTCGTGCTCGAGGCGCTGTCGGGGATCGCGTGGCGGCGGCGCTCGCTGGCCGGCGACCCGGCGCGGCCGGCGCGGCGGCCGGAGTCGCCGCTGCTCGAGGGACGCCTGTAGAACCCGTTCCGGACCTGCACCAATTCGCCCAGAATCGATGGCCTGGGCGGACAGATAAGTAACGTCTATAGTCAGACCATGCTGGACGTAACGAGGCTCCGCGTGCTGGTCGCCGTTGCCCGGCACGGCTCGGTGACGGCCGCGGCCCACGCGCTGAACTACGCGCAGCCGTCGGTCAGCCACCACCTCGCCCGGCTAGAGGCGGAGACCGGCACCAAGCTCGTCCAGCGGGCCGGGCGCGGCATCCGGCTGACCGACGCCGGACGGCTGCTCGCCGAGCGCGCGGCCGAGATCATCGGCCGCCTCGACGCGGCCGAGAACGAGCTCGCGGTGTACAGCGGCCTGCGCAGCGGGCGGCTGCGGCTGGCCGCGTTCCCGTCCGCGCTCGGGACGATCGTGCCGGCCGCCGCCGCGCTGCTGCACACCCAGCACCCCAGCGTCGACCTGCGGCTGACCGAGGCCGAGCCGCCAGAGGCGCTGCGCATGCTGCGCGCGGGCTACGTGGACGTCGCGCTGATCTTCAGGCACGAGCAGGAAGGCGAGCCTGACCCGGCCGTGAGCGGCGAGAACAGCGAGAACAGCGAGAACGGCGACGTCCGCGAGCAGGTGCTGCTCACCGAGCCCGTGGAGCTGATCGTTCCCGCGCCATCGGGCAGGGGCGAGTCCGCGCTCGGCCCCGCCGTGACCGAGGTATGGCCCGCCGATCTCGCGCGGTTCTCCGGCCAGCGCTGGATCGCCGGCTGCGACCGGTGCCGTGAGCACCTGCTCAGGCAGTGCGCGGCAGCCGGGTTCACGCCGCGGATCGCGTTCACCACCGACGACTTCGTCGCCGTGCAGGCGCTGGTCACGGCCGGCCTCGGCGTGGCCCTGCTGCCGTCGCTCGCGCTGCGCGCGGCCCGCAACCCCGGCGTCCGCACGGTGCGGCTGCGCGGCACCCGGCGCAGCGTGGTCGCGGCCCGCTACGGCGAGCCGCCGGACCCGCCGGCCACCGCGCTGCTGCTCGACGTGCTCCGCGTCTGCGCCGCGGAGGCTCCCGCGCCCGCGGCGTAAGGAGGGTAGGTTTGCTCTATGCCGACAGAGCCCCTGACCGAGGGCGCGGTAGCGGCCGGCTCGCAGCCGCGCTGGCTGTCCGACGATGAGCAGCGCGCGTGGCGCGCGTACATCTCGCTGGCGAAGATGCTGATGCGGCAGCTGGACAGGGACCTGCAGCCGTTCGGGCTGTCCACCAACGACTACGAGATCCTGGTGGAGCTTACCGAGGCGCCGGGAAACCGGCTGCGGATGACCGAGCTCGCCGACGTCACCGCGCAGTCGCGCAGCAGGCTCTCCCACCAGATCACCCGCATGGAGGCCAAGGGCCTGGTCCGCCGGGTCGCCTGCGACGGCGACAAGCGCGGCACGTTCGCCGTGATCACCCCGCGCGGTCTGGCCACGCTCGAGCGGGTCGCCCCGTCCCATGTGGAAAGCGTCCGGCGGAACTTCATCGACCACATCGGCCACGACGACCTCGCCGTGCTCACCGAGGCCTACGAGCCGGTCATGGCGCGGATCCGGATGACCCGCGGCCGCGACTAGAACAGGACCGACATGAACTCGCCGACTTCGGTGAAGCCGGCGCGGCGGTAGGCGGCCCGGGCGCGGGCGTTGAAGTCGTTGACGTACAGCGAGACGACCGGGGCGATCGAAGCGCGCGCCTCCGTCACCACCGCCGCCATGCCGGGGGCGGCGAGCCCGCGGCCGCGGCAGTCCGGGCGGACCCAGACGCCCTGCACCTGGCAGGCCTGCGAGGTGGCGGCGCCGACCTCGGCCTTGAAGATCACCCGGCCTGCCTCGATCCTGGCGAACGCGCGGCCCGTCCTGATCAGCTCGCTGACCCGGGCCCGGTAGGCGGCGCCGCCGTCGCCCGCCAGCGGCGAGATGCCGACTTCCTCGGTGAACATGGCGATGCAGGCGGGCATCAGGATGTCGATCTCTTCTGGCCGGACCCGGCGGACCGCCGGGTCCGGCGGTACCCGCGGCGGGCCATCGATGGCCATCAGCGGCTGGGCGGCGCGCACGTCGCGCGGCGGCCCCCAGTGCGGGCGCAGCTGACTCCACAGGCGGGCGACCGCGGCGGACGGGCCGACCAGCGAGGAGCACCGCCGTCCATGGCGCAGCGCCCGGTCGGCGAACGCGAGGACCGCCGCGGGCGGCGCCTGGACGGGGACCAGGTTGGCGCCCGCGTAACACAGCGACGAGAGCTGGCCGTCCTGCTCGTAGCCCCACATCTGGGCGCCGAGCCGACCGGGCTCGAGGCCGAGCGCCCGGATCCTTGACGCCACGAACACGTTCGCCACCGGGTCCGCGTCGCAGACGGCCAGCGCCGCCGCCCGGTCGCGGTCGTCCAGCAGCCGGGCCGGCTCGGAGCGCTGCCTAACGCGCAACATGATGTCAGCCTAGCCGCTCAGCCGCCCGGCGTCGGGTCGGGGACAGCAGGGCACGTGGCGTTTACCAAACCCGGATGCTCTGGCACCGCGCCGGTGGCCAGGTAGCTGTTCAGGTAGTTCATCACGCAGGTGTCCTCGGGCACCTGCAGCGACTGGCCGTGGTTCCCGCCGCCCTCGACGACGACCATCCGCGCGCTTGGCAGCAGCTTGTGCGCGTCCTGCGCGCCCGCGTACGGGGTGGCCGCGTCCAGCGTGCCCTGCAGCATCAGGATCGGCGGCAGGCCCGCGCCCTTGATCTGCAGCGGCTTGGCGGGCCCGCGCACCGGCCAGAACGCGCACGCCGCGTTGAACCAGGCGTTGTCCCAGGCCTCGAACGGCGCCGTCTTGTACACCTGCTCGGTGTCGGTCTGCCACTCCGCCCAGTTCCGCGGCCAGTCGACGTCCGCGCACTGCACCGCGTTGTAGACGGCGAACTCGTTCTCGTTCTGCACGCCGTACTCCTCGTACTGGGCGAGCAGCGCGCTCGCCGACCCGTCGTTCAGGTACTGCGACAGCGCCTCGGCCAGGCCGGGCCACAGGGTGTCCTCATAGCCGCCGATCAGGTACGTGTCGTCGAACTCGTCCGGGCCGATCAGCGGCCCGCCCCCGTCGGGGCCGGGAATCGGGTGCGCAAGCAGCCGGTCGCGCGCCCTGTACCAGGCGGCCTGCACCTCGGCCGCCGTCGTGCCCAGGCCGTACGTGCTGTTGTATTCCGCTATCCACGCGAAGAACGCCTCTTGCCGCGCCTGGAAGGCGTAGTCCTGGTCGATGTTGTCGATGTACCAGACGCCCGCCGGGTCCACGGTGCTGTCCAGCACCATCCGGCGGATCCGGCTGGGAAACAGCGTGGCGTACACCTGGCCGATGTACGTGCCGTACGAGAACGCGTAGTAGCTGATCTGCCGCACGCCGAAGGCCTTGCGGATGCTGTCCAAGTCCCTGGCCACGTTGATGGTGGTCATGTAGGGCAGCAGCCAGCCGAACCGCTTCTCGCAGTCCGCCGCGTACATCTTCGCGCGGTTGATCAGCACCTGCTCGGCGGCCGCGCTCGACGGGATGTAGTTCGGGCGGTCGCCGGAGAAGAAAGTCGGGTCGCACGTCAGCTCGGGCACCGACGCGCCGACGCCACGCGGGTCGAACCCGACGATGTCGTACTCGGCGGCCACCTGCGGGCTGATCCCCGCCGCGACCTCCCCGGCCAGCGCCAGGCCCGACCCGCCAGGCCCGCCAGGGTTGACGAGCAGCACGCCCTGCTGCTGGCTCTCCGGCGCGGTCGCGGGGACCATGGACAGCGCGAGCGTGAGCTTGCGGCCGCCCGGGTCGGCGTAGTTGAGCGGGACCTGCAGCGAACCGCACTGCAGGCCGGCCAGCTGACCGGTGCACGGGTGCCACCGCAGCGTGCTCGCCGTCGGGATGTTTCCCGCGCCCGCGGCCGAGCCGGTCCCCGTCCCGGTGGCCGCGGTGCTGTCGCCAGGCGAGGGCGTCGCGGCGGGCGCAGGCGGCGACGGCGAGCAGGCGGTCACGGCGGTCAGGGCGAGCGCGGCCAGCGCGGCCGCGATCCCCCTGACCCGGCGGGAAACCCACATGGCTCCCATCTTGCCCCATGGGCCGGACAGCTTCCGACGCGCGTGCCCGGCAGGCGCGAATTCCTGCATGCGCGGCCATCGAATTCGATACGCGCCGCCGCTAATTCGATACGTGGCGCTACCAACTTACGCCGTTGCCGTAACGCCGTCCTGGCACGGCATGCGAGGCCAAATATCCCGTCGCGTTCAGCCCAGATTTCCGACACTCCAAGTCGTAAGCAAACAAGCCGGTTAGGCGTCATACTTTAAACTGTTCGGACACTATTGAGGGGGTAGTGAATGCTGGCTAGACACCGTCAATCCCTGATTCTGCAAGCGGTCAGAAGCGACGGCAGCGCGCGGGTTAGCGACCTTACACAGCAACTCGGCGTCTCTGACATGACGATAAGGCGGGACCTTGAAGTGCTCGCCAGGGACGGGCTCGTTGAAAAGGTCCACGGCGGGGCGGTGCTGCCGGGATCACACGGCATACACGAGCCCGGGTTCGAGGACAAGCTCGTGCTCGAACGCCCGGAAAAAACGTCCATCGCCCGGACCGCCGCGAGCCTTGTCAGGGCCGGCACGGCGGTCGCGATCTCGGCCGGGACCACGACGTTCGCGCTGGCGCAGTGCCTGCTCGACGTGCCCGGGCTCACGATCGTCACGAACTCGCTGCGCGTGGCCAGCCTGTTCGGCGGCGGTCGCGGGCCGGAAGGCGGCTCGGTCGTGCTGACCGGCGGCGTGCGCACGGCGTCGGACGCGCTCGTGGGCCCGGTGGCCGACCTGACGATCCGGTCGCTGCACTTCGACACGCTCTTCCTCGGCTGCAGCGGGATCGACCCGGCGGCCGGCCTGACCACGCCGAACCTCGCCGAGGCGGAGACCAACCGCGCGTTCATCAAGGTGGCGCGGCGGGTCGCGGTCCTCGCTGACCACACCAAGTGGGGCGTGGTCAGCCTGGCCTCCTTCGCCACGCTGGACGAGGTCGACGTGCTCGTCACCGACACCCTGCTGCCGGCCGAGGCGCATGCCGCGCTGACCGGGCGGATCGCCGAGGTCGTCGCCTAGGCCCTGGAAATCCCCGCTTTCCCGCTTTCCCGCTCAGTAGGCCGTAACGATCGGCTGGCCGGGCTCGGCGTCCTGCTCACCGGCCTGCTCTGCCAGCCGCATCGCCTCGTCGATCAGGGTCTCCACGATGCGCGACTCAGGCACCGTGGCCACCACCTTGCCCTTGACGAAGATCTGCCCCTTGCCGTTCCCCGAGGCCACGCCGAGGTCGGCCTCGCGCGCCTCGCCCGGGCCGTTCACCACGCAGCCCATCACCGCGACCCGCAGCGGGACCTCTAGGCCCGTCAGTCCCGCGGTCACCTCGTCGGCCAGCTTGTACACGTCGACCTGGGCCCGGCCGCAGGACGGGCAGGAGACGATCTCAAGACCGCGCTGGCGCAGCCCGAGCGACTCAAGGATGCCGATGCCGACCTTGACCTCCTCCACGGGAGGCGCCGACAGCGACACCCGGATCGTGTCCCCGATGCCCTGCGACAGCAGCGCGCCGAACGCGGTCGCCGACTTGATCGTGCCCTGGAACGCCGGGCCCGCCTCGGTCACGCCGAGGTGCAGCGGGTACTCGCACGCCGCCGCAAGCAGCCGGTAGGCCTGGATCATCACGACCGGGTCGTGGTGCTTCACCGAGATCTTGATGTCGCGGAAGCCGTGCTCCTCGAACAGCGAGCACTCCCACAGCGCCGACTCCACGAGCGCTTCCGGCGTGGCCTTGCCGTACTTGGCCAGCAGCCGCTTGTCCAGCGAGCCGGCGTTCACGCCGATCCGGATCGGGACGCGCGCGTCGGCGGCGGCCCGCGCGATCTCGGCGACCTTGTCGTCGAACTGCTTGATGTTGCCCGGGTTCACCCGGACCGCGGCGCAGCCCGCGTCGATGGCCGCGAACACGTACTTGGGCTGGAAGTGGATGTCGGCGATGACCGGGATCTGCGACTTCTTCGCGATCGCGCCGAGCGCGTCGGCGTCGTCCTGAGACGGCACCGCCACCCGGACGATCTGGCAGCCGGTCGCGGTCAGCTCGGCGATCTGCTGCAAGGTCGCGTTCACGTCCGCGGTCAGCGTCGTCGTCATCGACTGGACCGACACCGGCGCCCCGCCGCCCACGGGCACGCTGCCCACCATGAGCTGGCGCGACTTGCGGCGCTCGGCAAGCGGCACCGCGGGTGTGGCTGGCATGCCAAGGTCAACGCTCATTTGTCTTCATCCATCCCGTCGGCGCGCACTGTGCTGGCGAACACTGCACTCGTATTGTCGCTCAGGAATCGGTTCCGTCAGCGGCGCTCCCTGACCCTGACGTCAGGTCGCTACCCGATGTTCACCGGATTAACGATGTCCGCGAGGATCAGGATCATGCTGAAGAACACAAGGATCATGAAGATGCTGAACGTCAGCGGGACCAGCTTGCGCATGTCCACCAGGCCCGGGTCGGGGCGCCCGCGCAGCCTGGCCAGCCACGCCCGGACCCGCTCGTAGATCACCACCGCCACGTGCCCGCCGTCCATCGGGTGCAGCGGCAGCAGGTTGAGCGCGCCGACGAAGATGTTCAGCGACGCGATGAGCAGCAGCACGAAGCTGACCTTGTACTGCCAGCCCACGTCCGCGGCGACCGCCTGGCCGGTCGCCTCGGCCGCGCCGACCACGCTGCTGACGTTGCCCGCCGCGGTCGAGGCCCGGTTCTTGCTGAACAGGTCGGGGATGGCGGCAGGCAGTTCCGCCAGCGCCCTCGCCGACCCGACAAGGACCTGGCCGAAGCCGGTTCCCGCGTACTCGATCGCGCCGAGCGGGCTGGCCGACTGGAAGACCGTGGTGGCCGCGATCCCCAGGTACCCCCCGGTCCGGCCGGTCACGCCGGCCAGCGTCGTGTGCAGCGTCACCGGGCGGCCGTCGCGGTCGACGGTGAGCGTCACCCGGCTGCCCGGCTTGGCGTCCTTGATCACGTCGGCGAGCTGCGCCCAGCTGCTCACCTTGACGCCGTCGAACGACGTTATCGTGTCGCCGACCCGCAGGCCCGCGATCGAGGCCGGGGACCTCGGGTCGCTCGAGGTGCAGGCGGCGCCGTTGACCAGGGCCGACTCGTTCGGCGGGACGCAGGCGGCGACCAGCCCGAGCTGGGTGGTGTTGTCGTTCTCGATGCCGATCCCGAGCGCGAGGCAGAAGATCAGGCCGAACGCCAGCACGAAGTGCATGAACGACCCGGCGACGAGCACGATGATCCGCTGCCAGCCGGGTGCCTGGCGGAACGAGCGCGGCTCGTCGGCCGGGTCCACGTCGTCCATCGATGTCATTCCGACGATCTTCACGAACCCGCCGAGCGGCAGGGCCTTGATGCCGTATTCGGTCTCGCCGCGGTGTGTCGACCAGATGGTAGGGCCGAAGCCGACGAAGTAGCGCGTGGCTTTCATGCCGAACTTCTTGGCGGCCACGAAGTGGCCGGTCTCGTGCAGCATCACCGAGAACATCAGGGCGAACAGGAAGATGAGCCAGCCAAGCAGGTCCACCGGCCACCCCTTCCTAGCGGTTCAGCTCCCGTGCCCGTGCCCTCGCCCAGGCGTCCACCCCGAGCACGTCGTCGAGCGTCGTCACACCGGTAGGCGACGTGCCCTCGTGCTCAGAGACTATCCGCGCGACGGTGTCAACGATCCGCGGGAATGAGATCCTTCCCGCGAGGAAATCGGCCACGCACGCCTCGTTCGCGCCGTTGTAGACGGCGGGGGCGGTCCCGCCGAGCCGCGCGGCCTCGCGGGCCAGGGCGACCGCGGGGAAAGCCTGCTCGTCGAGCGGCTCGAACGTCCAGGAGGCCGCCGAGGTCCAGTCGAGCCCGGGCGCCGCGCCGGCCACCCGCTCCGGCCAGGCCATCCCCAGCGCGATCGGTATCCGCATGTCAGGCGGGCTGGCCTGGATGATCGTGGCGCCGTCAGCGAACTCCACCATCGAGTGCACGATCGACTGCGGGTGCACCACGACGTCGATCCTGTCCAGCCCGAAGCCGAACAGCGCTTCCGCCTCGATCACCTCAAGGCCCTTGTTCACCAGCGTGGCGGAGTTGACCGTGACCAACGGCCCCATGCTCCATGTCGGGTGCGCCAGCGCCTGCTGCGGCGTGACGCCGGCCAGCTTCTCCTTCGCCCAGCCGCGGAACGGGCCGCCGCTCGCGGTGAGGATGAGCCGCCTGACTTCGGAGTCGCGCCCCGCGCGCAGGCACTGCGCGATCGTCGAGTGCTCGGAGTCCACCGGCACGATCTGCCCCCGCTTGGCCCGGCTCGTGACCAGGGGCCCGCCGATGATCAGCGACTCCTTGTTCGCCAGGGCCAGCGTCCGGCCGGCGTCGAGGGCGGCCAGCGTCGCGCGCAGGCCCGCCGCGCCGGTCACCCCGTTCAGCACGACGTCACAGGGCCAGGTGGCGAGCTGGCACACCGCGTCGGCGCCTGCCAGCACTTCGGGGACACGGTGCTCGCGGGAGTCGCCACGGTCCGTTCGGGAAAATTCTTCTTCGCATGCCGCCAGGACGGCGGGGACGGCGTCCGGATCGGCCACCGCCACCACCGGCACCCCGAACTCAGCCGCCTGGCGCGCGAGCAGCCCCGGGTTCCCGCCGCCTGCCGCGAGCGCGGCCACCCGGAACCGCCCGGGGTTGCGCGCCGCGATGTCGAGCGCCTGGGTGCCTATCGAGCCGGTCGAGCCGAGAATGACCACGTCGCGTGCTGGCGTCGGTTCCACCCGGCCATTGTCCGCCATGCGGGCGCGTGCGGCGACCGGGTCAGCCGCCCTTGGTCAGGTCGCTGACCTCGCGGGCGAGCGCGAAGTCCCTCGCGGTCAGGCCGCCGGCGGAGTGGGTGACCAGGGTCAGCGTCACCTTGTTCCAGGAGATCGCGATGTCCGGATGATGGTTGGCGCGCTCGGCCAGGAAGCCGACCGCGTTCACGAACAGCAGCGCGTCACCGAAGTCCTTGCGGGTCACCGTCCTGGTGAGCTGCCCGTCCGCGAGCTCCCAGCCGGGCGTGGCGGCGAGCTCGCCGGCCACCTGCGCCGGGGTATACAGGGTCGTCATGACTACGGCATACCACTCCCGGCGGTCTTCATGGCCGCCACGGCATACGATTCCGGCGTGACTTCGCAACCGCGGGACACCCCGCTGCGCGGCGTGCACGAGCGGCTCGGCGCGACCATGACCGAGTTCGCCGGGTGGCTGATGCCGCTGCGCTACACCAGTGAGACCGCCGAGCACAACGCGGTCCGCTCAGGCGCGGGCCTGTTCGACCTGTCGCACATGGGCGAGATCGCGGTGACAGGTCCCGGCGCCGGCGCGGCACTCGACTACGCGGTATGCGGATGGCCGTCGGCGCTCGCGCCCGGCCGCGCCCGCTACACGATGCTGTGCGCGCCGGACGGCGGCGTGCTCGACGACCTCGTGATCTACCGGCAGGGAGCCGAGCGGTTCCTGGTGGTGGCGAACGCGGCCAACACCGCCGTGGTCCTCGGGGAGCTGCAACGGCGCTGCCCCGGTGCGCGAGTGCAAGACGAGACGGCCGCGACCGGGCTGGTCGCGATCCAGGGTCCGAACGCGGCGGGCATCCTGTCCGCGGTCACCGATCTCGGCCTCGCGGGGGTGCGCTACTACGCCGGCGCGTACGCGACGGTGGCCGGCTGTCCCGCGTGGGTCGCGCGGACGGGGTACACCGGCGAGGACGGCTTCGAGATCTTCTGCGCGGCCGCCGGCTGCGAGCGCGTCTGGACGGCACTGACGGCGGCCGGACAGGCCGGCCCCGGCCTCGTGGCCAGCCTCGTGCCGGCCGGGCTTGCCGCGCGCGATACGCTCCGGCTGGAGGCCGGCATGCCGCTGTACGGCAACGAACTCGGCCCGGACGTGACTCCATACGAGGCGGGGCTTGGACGCGTGGTGAGGCTGGATAAGCCGATGGACTTCGTGGGCCGGGAGGCGCTGGCGGCGCGGGCCGTGGCAGGCCCGCGGCGCACGCTGATCGGCCTGGTGGCCAGGTCGCGGCGGGTGCCGCGGCATGGCTACGCCGTGCTGTCCCCGACCGGCCAGCCCGTCGGCGTGGTGACGAGCGGCGCCCCCTCGCCCACGCTGCACACGCCGATCGCGATGGCTTACGTGGAGACAGGCGCACACGGACCGTTCGGGATAGATGTCAGGGGCACGACAGAGCCGACCGACGTGACAGATCTTCCGTTTTACGACAGGAGTAAGCAAGGATGAGCGTTCCCGCCGAGCTCCGCTATACGGAGGAGCATGAGTGGGTGGCGATCGACGGCGACACCGCCTCGGTCGGGATCACTGACTACGCCGCACAGTCACTAGGCGACGTGGTGTACGTCTCGCTGCCGCCCGTGGGGTCCGCGGTGACCGCGGGCGAGCCGTGCGGCGAGGTCGAGTCGACGAAGTCGGTCAGCGACCTGTACTCCCCCGTGGACGGCGAGGTCACGGAGGTCAACGAGGAACTCGACGACGACCCCGGCCTAGTCAACGCGGAGCCGTACGGGGCCGGCTGGATGTTCCGGGTTCGGGTGGCCGTGGGGTCAGACGGCGAGGCGGCGCTGCCGCCCGGCCTGCTGACCGCGGCCGAGTACGAGGACCTGACCAAGAGCGCTGGCTGACGTTGCTTACTGCCTGCGGAGGCGGCGCCACACCAGGTAGCAGGTGACGCTGACCGCCGCGAGCGCGACGGCGCCGCCGATCAGCGGGTTGACCTGGCTGATCCGCTCGCGCAGGCGGTCAGTCGTGCGGCGCGCGACCTTGGACGGGTTCACCCGGTCGGTGATCTCGTCGATGGTGCGCGCGAGGTCCGCGCGGGTCCGCTCAATCTCGCTGACCAGCGCTTGCGGCGCCTGCTTCTCCGGCACCTGGTTCGTGGTCTCGATCTCGGTGTCAGCCATGTGCGTCACTCTATTCCCGCTCCCGGCGGCATTCCCGCAGGCCCGCCGCTACCGTCATGCCGCCGCTCCGCCGCCGGTCCCGACGGCATCCCTGCCGTCGCTCTGGTCACGCCCGTCATACCCAATCGCGCGCAGTGAAAGATAACGGTAGCAAACGGTAAAGTGGGCATCTTTCGCTGGCCGGCTGGGCTACTCTCTCGTGATTGAACGATGGGAGCGCCATGAGACCCATATTCAAGCTTGCATACCCCCTGTTCGCCGTCCTCTTCGCCGCCACCCTGGCCGGCTGCTCCAGCGGGGGCAGCAGCGCTGTCGCCTCCGGACCGCCGCCGGAGCAGCCCAACATAGTGGTCGACGCGGTGCCGACCGCCGACGAGGCGGGGCTGTACATCGCCCAGGACGACGGGTTCTTCGCCCAGCAGGGGCTGCACGTCACGATCAGGGCGATCACCGGCGGCGAGTACGGCATGGCCGACCTGCAGGACGGCAAGGCCGAGATAGTAGCGGGAAACTACGTCTCGTTCATCCTGGCGCAGATCGCCGGGGAGTACCCCGCTGGAACCCCGCAGGCCCGCTCGATCAGCATGCGAATCATCGCGGACGGATCGCAGATGCAGCCGGGCAACCAGGCGCTGTACGTGCTGCCCACCTCGCGCATCAAGACCGTCGCGGACCTGGCGAAGTACCACGCGACGGTCGGCATCAACACGATCGACAACATCGGGCAGGTGCTGCTCGGCTCGCTCTTCCAGCAAGAGGGGCTGAACCTCAGCAAGGACATCACGCAGGTCGTGCCCCCCGAGGGTTTCCCCGAGCTGCTCACGGACCTGGCGACAGGAAGGATCGACGCGGCGTGGCTGCCCGAGCCGTTCGGGACGATCGCCGAGGAGACCTTCGGCGCGGTCGAGCTGGCCGACTTCGACCAGGGCGCGCTGCAGGACTTCCCGATCGGCGCCTACATCGGCACCACGCAGTGGGTGAAGACGCACCCCCACACGGTCGCGGCGTTCCTGCGCGCCCTCCAGCAGGGACAGCAGATCGCGGACACCGACCGTGCCGCGGTAGAGACCGCGCTCGAGGGCCTCCCCGCCCCCTACAATGTGTCGAAGGTCGTCGCCGCCACGATGACGATCGACACGTACCCGCTGGTCATGGACGTGCCGGTGATGCAGCGCGTCGCGGACGCCATGTACCAGTACGGCGTCATCAGCAAGCCCTACAAGATCATCAACATGATCCAGCCCGAGCCGGGCATGATCAGTTCTTAGAGTTAGCCGCCACATCGCCGCCCAGTTTGCGCAAATCGACGAACGCATCGTTGATGCTGCTCTATATTCTCGCCTAACGAGAGTTTCACGCAGGGTAGCTGCCAGCGCTCTCGCGGACACGGAGCGTTTATGCTTGTGCCGCGCGGGGCGCCGCGGCCCTGTCACTCGCTGAGGCAGGGGGAGTGCATTGAGCGGTAAGTGGTTCCGCGTGGCCTGCGCCGCGGCGGCCGTAACGGCGCTCGCGGCTGGGTGCTCGTCCGGCGGCGGTCACAGCGGCAGCGTCGCCGGCAACCTGCCCACCGCCTACGGTCCGCCGGAGAAGACCACGCTGAACGTTTCCGTGGTGCCCGCCATGGACTCGGCCGGCTTCTTCGTCGCCATGCACGAGGGCCTTTTCGCCAGGGAAGGCCTGACGATCAACTACACGCCCGCCGTCAGCAGCGAGACGGCGATCGGCATCCAGCTGCAGGGAAAGCTGGACATCAGTGGCGGCAACTACGTCTCCTACATCCAGGCGGTGGCGGAGAAGCACGACCCGCTCGAGGTCATCGCCGAGGGCTCGATCATGCAGCAGGGCTCGCAGGTCATCTTCACGATGCCGGACTCGGGCATCAAGACTCTCGCGGACCTGAAGGGCCGCGTGCTCGGGGTCAACGCCCCGCTGAACATCGACTACCTGCTCGACGTGTCCGTGCTGACCGAGCACGGGATCAACCCGAAGGACGTGAAGTTCCCGACGCAGCAGATCCCGTTCCCGCTGATGGGCGCGGCCCTGCAGTCCGGCAAGATCGCGGCCGCGACGATGCCCGAGCCGTTCGCCAGCCTCGCGGAAGAGGAGCTCGGCGCCGTCCCGCTCGCCGACCTTAACCAGGGTGCGACGCAGGACTTCCCGATCGAGGGGTACGTGGTCACCAAGTCCTGGGCCGCGCAGAACCCCAACACGCTGCGGCGCTTCCTCGCGGCGCTCGAGCTGGGCCAGGAGATCGCCGACACCGACCGCTCCGCCGTAGAGCAGGCCTTCGAGACCATTAAGGGCGGCGCCGCCAACGGCCAGGTGCCCGCGATAATCGCGTCGGTCATGTCGCTCAACACCTACCCGATCGGCATCGACCCGGTCCGGCTGCAGCGGGTGGCGGATGTCATGTTCCAGTACGGGCTGCTGCCAACGCGATTCAACGTCGACTCCATGCTGCTGCCCGCGTCCTTCTTCAACTTCTCCCAGTTCTCCGCGACCACGCCCTGACGCGAGCGCCGGCGCCTCCGCGGCTATCCCTTGCTGTCACGTCAGCCACTGCTGTCACGCCAGCCCCTCTGCTGTTGGCCTTTGGCGCGTTGACGGCATACTCGTGTCCGATTTAGCATGATATATCGTTTCTGTCCCGTCGGTAGAGTCGCGCAGTCATTGGTGATGGGGCCCCCGCCACCGATAGGCTTGGCGCTGGGGCTCCCACCGCCAATCGCGTCCGTGGTGGCGGCGCCTGCGGCCGGGCCGCCAGGTTCGCTGTGCGGGCGGGGGGACTTGAACTCCCGCGAACCCGGACACACCGGACAGCATCGGCATTCATAGACACACCTTCTGAGCAGGCGTTCCGCAGTCGCGGGCACCTGCTTTTCGCATCCGGATACACCCGGACTCACCGGCGTCAGTGTCACGCCGGGTGTCACGGCGCCATTCCCCCATGCCCAGATTCGGTGCCCGCGCGTCCCAGTATCCAAGGCGGCCGGCCGCGGCGTATCCACCGCCACGGCCGGCCTGGACCCCAATCCCGCATAACCGAGAAAGGACCCTGAAATGACCGTAACCCCGGAAACTCCCGCCGCCAGCCCGGACAGCACCTGCCCGCCCTGGTGCGACATCAAAGACCACGACGACTACGGCTCGATGCGCCACACGGGTTCTGTGTCTGTCGACATGACCTTCTACCCGTACGACACGGCGTTCACCAAGTCCGGCACGCCAGGGCCGGGAGCGGCGGGGCGGGGAAGTGTTGCACCGATCTCTCCCCGGTCAGGTCGAGGCCAGCAGGCGGTCTGCTGCGTCAGCCGGCGCCACGTGCATTACCGCAGTCGCTGTCTCCCATCCGGGTGTGGCATCGCCGATGGCGTGGATGGCCGCGCGCAGGGTCGCGAGCGCTTTCACCATCGCTGCAGCAGGGTCGTCGGCATCCACGATCATCTGCACATCGACATGGCCGGTGCTCGTGTCCGCGGCGAGATCAGGGTCCGTGATCGCGGGGTCGGTTTTCTCGAGGTCGAGAAGGGCATCCATCAGAGGGTCAAGGCGCGGCTCGCACGAGTCCAGGCCAACGCACTGAACCTCTTGCACGGTCAGGTACTTCATTTCGCCTCCTCGTCCCAGCAGGTGGCCCGGCGGAGCTGTCCGAGCAGGTTGCGGACGTAGTTGGGGTCAGAGGGTGTGAGCTTCATGGTCTTCCAGTGCTTGCCGCACGGGCACCACATTTTGTAGTACTTCTTGCCTCTCTCGACCCGCCAGCCCTTTTCCTCAGCCTCCCGCCGGATAGCCGCAAGGTCTTTGTCCCGATCGCTCACTGGCATTGCCTACTCGTTGAGTGTACGTTGCGGCCATTTCCCGCCGCTAGCGGCCATTGGCGGACAGTGACGGCACGCGCGGTAACCATACCCCGGCACCCCGCCTGGACGGCGGCTCATCCGGCTATCTAGGACGTGCGTGTACTAAGTAGAGCGCGGTTCCTGCAGAAAGCCTTCCGCGCGGTCTGCTTGTAAGGCGAGTCCTTGCCGGCGCCGTCGACAGCCTCAGTGCGGAGCATGGCGGCCTCGACGGGCTCGAGCTGGTAGGCGGGATGATGGCCTCGGCAACTACCGCGCTCGGAGCCCGCCGGGCATGCTCCAGGTGTGCGATCTACTACTCGTGAGGGGACCGGGCCCGGAAGAACACTTCCGCGGTGGTCAGCCCTCGCTGATCCCGTTGGCGAATGTTTCCGGGCGGACCAGCGATCCTCGTGGCGGGATGACGGTGCAGCGCCCGCTGGTGCGCCGGGACTCGGCTTGCGCGATCGGTCGCGCGGCCTGGTAGTCGCGGGTTTCGGCGACCTGGCGCGGGCCGCTCTTGCGGTAGGCGGCTGCCGCGGTGTGCGCGTCTGTGACGATCTTCCACACGGCGGCCTGTCCGGTGGCGGTCATTGCCCGGTCCCTTCGGCGAGGGCGTCGGGCACGTCCCACAGGCCGAGCCTGCCCCTGGCGGGAACCGGGACGGCGAGGGGCCTCGGGCGTGCCAGCAGCCAGTTCCAGCAGTCCGGTTCCGCCCACGGTGACGGGTGATCGCGCACGCAGCCGGTGAGGTCGACGGTGCCGAGGATGACGCCGGCGGGCCACCCGGGCAGCAGGTGCCCGTATCTGGCCATCGCCTCCCGGTCGGTTCCGGCGCCGGCGTGGATGAGCAGGGGGCCGCGGTAGGAGGTGCGCCAGGTGCGGTTTTCCACTGTCTTGATCCCGGCCATGATCAGCGAAGCCCACGGCTGGCGGATGGTGATCGCCTTCATGCGGTCACCAGGATGACGCCGGCGCGGTGGAAGCAGGGCCCGGAGGCCCGGCACGTGAACCCGCGGGCGGTGGTCAGGTAGACGCGCAGCCCGTCGTGCGAGATGGTGCGGAACACGGTGGCGAGCGCGGTGGGGATGACCGCCGCGTCCTCGACGAGCTCGCGGGCGTCGTCGAGCTGGCGGGCCGTGAACCCGGCCAGCTTCGCCGCTACGGCCTCTGCCTTGGCGGCGGCGCGGATGCGGCGCCAGCACCCCCACCCGTAGCCGCGCGCCCGCGACGCCTCGGAGATCAGCTGCCTGCCGCATCCCGGTCGGAGACAGCGCTCGTGATCTGTGGTCTGACCTGCCATCTTCCCATCCTCTAGAGTCAACTTTATTCAATAACTAAGTTAGTACTAGATAAGGCTGGAGTCAACTTTGTTCGGCAACTGAGTTAGCATGGGGCGCGTGGAAGACACCGGCGAGCCTGACGAGCTCGACCTCAGGATCGAGCGAGCCCGCAAGCGCCTCGACACGGCGCACGCCGACCTGATGGCGGCGATCAGGGAGGCGCTCGGCGCAGGGCGCGGGCCGTCCAGGATCGCGCGTCACGCGGGCTGGACGAAGGAGTACGTCGCCAAGATCCGCGACGGCAAGACGAGGGCCTGAGCGAGTCCCGCGGCCGGGCGCGGCACCCCGGTCTGGCGTCCCGGCGGCCCTGTTCCCGGGCGCCGGAGTGTCAGCCGGAGTGTCACGGCGCGCTCCTGCGGGCTTTCCCGCAGGCAGTGATCGCAAGACAAGGTGACTCCTAGTCCCATGCCACCACCTGGACCGCCCGGATTCGGGTCGCGAGACCGCGCCGTCTGAGTCGGCGGTTGGGCACGAGGAGATTGCG
>JASHPP010000597.1 GCA_030038035.1 Trebonia sp. | reverse complement strand
GCGGCGGTGCCGCCGCGGCGGCGCCGCCTGCCGCGGACCGCCGGCGACGCCGGGCACGCCGCTCGTCGTCGTGGCCTGCCCGTCCGCCTCCGGAGCCGACGCCAGCGAGGCCGCCCAGTCGGCGGTGCGGTCATCGACCGGATCTGACGGGGATGGCGGGAACGACGCTGACGGGGATGGCGGGAACGACAGCTGTGACGGCGGCACCGGGGCCGACGGGACCGACAGAGTCGGGGTGAAGAATGCCGGACCAGGCAGGCTGTGCCGGGGTGGGGAAAGATCAGGGGAGGAATCGGCGGGCGGGAAGGCGTGCCCCGGCGCTGGGTAATCGCCGCCGCCGACGGCGGCGCGCAGCGCGCCGACGAACTGCCCGCAGGTGTGGTAGCGGTCCTCGGCGGCCTTGGCCATGCCCCTGGCGAACACCTGGTCCGCGGCGGGGGGCAGGTCCGGGCGCAGCGCGGTCACCGGCGGCGGGGGGTCGGCCATGTGGGCCCACAGGACGGCCGTGGGCTCGTCGCGGGGGAACGGGACCGTGCCGGTGAGCATGATGTAACCGACGCAGGCGAGGGCGTACTGGTCGGTCTGCGGGCGCGCGCGACTGCCGCTGATCTGCTCGGGGGCGCTGTATTCCAGCGTGCCGAGGAACCGGCCGGTGCCCGTCAGCGCGGCTGACGTCATGGCGCCCTTGGCGAGGCCGAAGTCCGATAGGTAGGGGTGGTCGGAGCGTCCGGGGCTGGTGTCGATGAGGATGTTCGCGGGCTTGACGTCACGGTGCACGAGTCCGGCCGCGTGGCCCGCGTCAAGCGCCGAGGCGAGCGCGGACAGCAAGGACACCGCGCGGTCGGCAGGCAGCGGGCCCTCTCGCTGGAGCAGCGCGCGCAGGTCACCGCCCGCCACGAAGCGCATCGCGATGTACAGGACGCCGCCGGCCTCGCCGGCCGCGTAGACGGGGATGATGTGCGGGTGATCGACCGCCGCGGCGGCGCGGGACTCGCGGATGAACCGCTCGCGGAACTCGGCGTCGTCGGCCAGCGCCGGCGCCAGGACCTTCAGCGCGACCATGCGGCCAAGGGCCTCGTCCCTGGCGCGGAACACCACGGCCATCCCGCCGGCCCCGATCCACGACTCGATCCGGTAGCCGGCCACCACCGCCCCGGGAGCGAGCCCCGCCAGCTTCCAGCCGGCCTGCCCCGCTGATTCCCCCGCCACCGCATCCTCCCCGCACATGCCGAAATATCCCAATAGTGGCAGTCATGCTCCGATAGCGGCGGCCGGATAGACGATCGTTGATGTTCGCCGCGCTACCCGAAGGTCGGCGGGCGGCGTTCCAGGAAGGCGCGCACGCCCTCGGCGTAGTCCGGGCCCGCGAGCGCGGCGGCGCGCAGCCGCGCCTGCTCCTCGTCATCGAACGACTGGCCGTCGAGGATGCGCCGCACCGTGTGCCGTACGGCGCGCTGGGTGACGGCCGAGCGGGCGGCGAGCAGCGCCGCGAATTCGGCGACCGCCCGGCCGGGATCGTCGGCGACCTCGTCGACCAGGCCGAGGGACAGGGCGCGGCCGGCGTCGAGTTCGGCTCCCGACATCAGGATGATCTTCGCGCGGGACGGGCCGACCAGGTCCACGAGCCGCTTGGTGGACCGCAGCGGGTAGACGATGCCCAGCTTGGCGGGGGTGATGGCGAAGCGGGCGTCGGGCGCGGCGTACCTGACGTCGCAGGCCAGGGCGAGCCCGCAGCCGCCGCCGTAGCAGTACCCGTGGATCAGGGCGATGGTCGGATGGGGGAAGCCCGCGATCGCCTCCTCGGCGGCGGTGACCGCCTCGTCGTAGGCCGCTCCCTGGTCGGCGGTGGCGCGGACGGCCGCGAACTCGGTGATGTCGGCGCCGGCCGAAAACGACCGCGTCCCGGCGCCGCGGAGCACGAGCGCGCGTATCCCCGGCAGGCCGGCCGCGGTCGCCAGCATGCCGGGCAGCCGCCGGAACATGTCGAAGGTGAGCGCGTTGTGCCGCTCAGGCCGGTTGATGGTGAGGACGGCGGCGCTGGCGTCGCGGCCGAGCAGCAGCTGGTCTGTCATGCCATCCCCGGATGCGCGTCGTAGGTGGTGCCCGCCTGTTCTAGCGCGCCGATCTCGGCGCTGTCCAGGCCGAGTTCGGCCAGCACCTCGCGGCTGTGCTGGCCGAGCCAGGGGGCCGGACGGCCGGCCCGGGCCCGGGACCGGCTGAATTTGGCCGGCTGGCCGAGCACCTTGATCGTGCCCATGATCGGGTGATCCATCTCGGCCACCATCTCCCGGGCCAGGACCTGCGGGTCGGCGAAAACCTGGTCGTAGGAGAGCACCGGCCCGCACGGCACGCCCGCGGCGTCGAGTATCGCGATCCACTGCGCCGTGGTCCGCGTCGTGGTGACCGCCTCGATCTCCGCCTCGAGCGCCTCGATGTGCGCCAGCCGCGCGTCGTTGTCGGCGAACCGCGGGTCCGCGCACCACTGCGGGCAGCCAAGCGCGTCCGCCGTCCGCCGCCAGAGCCGGTCGGTGCCCGCGCCGATCGTCACGTAGCCGTCCGCGGTCCGGTAGGCCTGGTACGGGGCGGACATGCGGTGCCTGGTCCCGGTCTGGGCCGGCGCGTCACCGCGGCCGAACAGCACGCCCGCCTCCCACACGGTCCACGGGAGCAGCGCGTCGACAAGTGCGATGTCGATGAACTGGCCGACGCCGGTTCGCTCCCTGACCAGCTGCGCGGCGAGAATCGAGTACACCGCGGTGACCCCGGCGGCGATGTCGTTGACGGCGAACCCCACCTTGGCCGGACGCCCGCCTGGCGGCCCCGTCATCCGCATCAGCCCGGTGACGCCCTGGGCCATGATGTCGAATCCCGGGCGATCCCGGTACGGCCCGGTCTGCCCGAAGCCGCTGATCGAGCAGTACAGGATGTCCTGACGCCGGCCGCTGACCGCGGCATAGTCCAGGCCGAGGCGCGCCGCGACCCCCGGCCGGAAGCTTTCGATCACCAGGTCGGCGCGCAGCGCGAGGTCAAGGGCAAGCGCGCGGCCCCGCGGCTGCCTCAGGTCCAGGCAGACGCTGCGCTTGCCCCTGTTCACCTGGGCGAAGGAGTAGCTTTCGCCGTGCAGGAACGGCCCGAACACGCGGGAGTCGTCGCCAGAGCCCGGCTGCTCGAGCTTGATCACGTCCGCCCCGAGGTCGGCGAGCACCATCGTGCAGTACGGGCCGGCCAGGAACCTGGTGAAGTCAAGCACCCGGAACCCGTCCAGTGGCGGCGGGGGAGCCGGGGGGGCCGGGGGGGCCGGGGGCGGCGGGGGAGCCGGGGCCTCCGCCGTCATCGGGCCGGGAGTTCTTCGGTGACCGGGACCGCCGGGGCGGGGGCGCCCCCCGGCCCGGCCGGCTCAGCGGTCCGCTCCCTGGTGGCCAGGTACAGCCGGAGCACGCAGATCCACAGCAGCACCGACACGACGACGTGCACCCAGACAAGCCCGGCCGGCAGGTGGTTGAAGTACTGCACGTAGCCGATGACGCCCTGGACGCCGAGCCCGATCAGGACCACCCACCCGAGCCGCACCGCCGCCCGCGGCGCGGTCGAGTACCGCAGCCCGATCACCAGCGCCACCGCGAGCGCGCCGATAAACCAGCCGATGTCCGCGTGCAGCTGGGTGACGCTTTCCAGCGCGAAATGGAACCGCGGCACGGTCGTGCGGTGCCCGTCGGAGTCGATCACCGTGCCGGCCAGCGGTCCGGTGCCGGTCACCACGGTGCCCGCCGCGAGCATCAGCGCGGTCACCGCGACGAGCAGCCCGGCGAGCACCCGCAGGTCCGTGCGGACCAGCGAGCGCGCGGGGCCCGCGCCCTCGTCCACCCGCACGTGCAGCACGACCGCCGCCGCCAGGATCGCCGACGACAGCAGGTAGTGCACCGCCACCATGGCCGGGTTGAGCCTGGTCAGCACCACGATGCCGCCGACGACCGCCTGGGCGATCACGCCGAGCGGCAGCGCGGCCGACAGCCACACCAGGTCACGCCTGCGCCGGCCGTCCTGCCTGTACTGCCAGCAGACGATGAACGCAAGCCCGGCGATCGCCACCAGCGGGAAGTTCAGCAGCCGGTTGCCGAACTCGATCCAGGTGTTCAGCATCGTCTGGCCCACCGAGTGCGCGGCGACCACGCTGGCCTTGGTGCACTGCGGCCAGTCCGGGCAGCCGAGGCCCGAGGAGCTCAGCCGCACCGCCTCGCCGGTCGAGATGATGACCGCGTTGGAGATCACGGCGGCCAGCGCGAACCCGCGCACCGTGGCCTGGGCCGGCCGCAGCACCGCGGCCGTCACGCGCGCTAGCCAGGAAGACACGGCCTCCATCGTAATGCCCCGTAATGCCCCGCGCGCGGCGCAGGCGCTGGCCACGACCACGCAGCAGATCCCGGCCCACTCCGCCGGGCTGAGCCGCTGCCCAAGCATGGCAAGCCCGATCAGCGCCGCGACGGCGGGCTGCACGCTCATCCACACGCCGAACACCCGCGCCGCCACCCGCCGCAGCGCCTCGAATTCGAGCCAGTAGGGGATCACCGAGGACAGCAGCCCGACCGCGGCACCGGTGGCCAGGACCGGCAGCCTGAACATCGTCGGCGCCCCCGCGGCGACTCCTGGCCCGGTGACCAGCACCGCCGCCACGCACATCGCGATCACCAGCCCTGATGAGCCGGAAAACCGCTGCCCTGTCGCCCTGCTGAGCAGGATGTACCCCGCCCAGCCCGCGGCCGAGACGAGCGCGAACGCCACGCCGGCCAGGTCGAGACGCCCGGCGGACCCCTGCGCGAGCAGCAGCACGCCGACCGCGGCGAGCCCCGCCCACGCCAGGCTGGCCGGCCGCCGCGGGCCAGCTCCGGCCACCGCGACCGCCAGCGGCCCGAGGAACTCGACGGTGAC
Organism: Trebonia sp.; assembly: GCA_030038035.1. Next base: position 7,305 of record JASHPP010000597.1, on the reverse strand, counting down.
GGCGACGCCCAGGGGAATCCGCTCGATTGCCTGGTAAATCGAGAAATTCATAACAGCGAGAGCTATTCCGAACGAGGCCGTGGCGGCTGCGTCGCGGAAGGCTCGCCTGCCGATGAGGTCGGCGACCGCCCGGGCGGCGCCCCGCCAGCCGATCGCGACCATGATCAGCGCGGCGGCCCACAGCCGCAGGGTCGTCACCGCGGCCGGCGGCACCTGGCCGAACAGCCGGTCGGCGATCCCGGCACCCGCCTGGACCGACACCGCGCCGGACAGGACCAGCGCGGCGGGCAGCGCGACTGGCGCCAAGCCCGCCCGGCCGCGCGGGCGGCCGGCGCTCTGCGCGGTTCTTACTCCCACCGGAAGTAACGGGCGGCGAGCGCGATCCCGGCCACGGCCCACACGAGCAGCGCCACGGTCTCCTTGGCCGGGAGCACCCCGGCGTTGGCGAGCACGTCGCGCAGCGCGGTGGACAGCGCCCCTGTCGGCAGCAGTTCGAGGAACGACCGCGCCCCGGCGGGGAACTTCGTCAGCGGGAAGACCACCCCGCCGACGCCGAGCAGCACCACGTACACCAGGTTCGCGGCGGCCAGCGTGGCCTCGGCGCGCAGCGTGCCCGCCAGCAGCAGCGCGAGCCCGCTGAACGCGGCCGTGCCGAGCAGCACGAGCAGCGGAACCGTGACGATCGCCGCGGGGCTCGCGTCCGGCGACCAGCCGAGGGCGACCGCGAGCACGACGATGAGGACGGCCTGCAGCAGTTCCACCGCGACCACCGTGACCGTCTTGGCGGCGATCAGCCCGGGCCGGGACAGCGGGGTGGCGCCGAGCCGCTTCAGCACCCCGTACCTGCGCTCGAAGCCGGTGGCGATCGCCTGGCTTGTGAACGCGGTGGACATCACGGCCAGCGCGATCACCCCTGGGGTGAGGAAGTCGATCCTCGTGATGCCCGCGCCGAAGTTCACCAGCGGCTCCAGGCTGAAGGCGGCGAGCAGCAACAGCGGGATGACCAGGGTGAGCGTCAGCTGCTCGCCGTTGCGCAGCAGCGTCCTCGTCTCCAGGGCGGCCTGCGCGGTGACCATCCGCCGCAGCGGAGCCGCGCCGGGCGCGGGGGTGAACCGGCCGGCGGCCACGGACTCAGATATCATCCGCGCAGCTCCCTTCCCGTCAGCTCAAGGAACACGTCCTCCAGCGTGCGGGACTCGATCCGCAGCGTGCTCGGCAGCACGCCGCGCTCGGCGCACCAGGCCGTGACGGCGGCGAGCAGCCTGGGCTCGACGGGCCCGTGCACCTCGATCAGGTAGTGGCCGGCCGGAGATTCCTTGGCGGCGCTGCCCGTGGGCAGCGCGGTGAGCAGGCTGTCGGTGTCGAGGCCGGGCTCGGCCCTGAAGCGCAGCTGCCCGGCGGACCCGGTGAGCGCGGCCGGGGAGCCGTCCGCGACGACGCGGCCCACGTCGATGATCACGACGTGGTCCGACAGCCGCTCGGCCTCCTCCATGAAGTGCGTGGTCAAGATCACGCTCACGCCGTCGCCGCGCAGCTCGCCGATGAGGTCCCACGTGGCGTGCCTGGCCTGCGGGTCCATCCCCGCGGTTGGCTCGTCGAGGAAGACAAGCTCGGGGCGGCCGATGACCGCGGCGGCCAGCGACAGGCGCTGCTGCTGCCCGCCGGACAGCCGGCGGTACGGGATGCGGGCGGACGCGGCGAGCCCCACGATGTCCAGCAGCCAGCCCACCTCAAGCGGCCGGACGTGGAACCGGCTGAGCAGCGTCAGGTACTCCCTGGCGGGCACCGCCGGCGGGATGCCGCCTGACTGCAGCATGACGCCGATCCGGGGGCGCAACGCGGCCGCCTCCCGCGCTGGGTCGAGCCCGAGGACCCGCACGGCGCCGCCGTCGGCGCTGCGGTACCCCTCGCAGACCTCGATCGTAGTGGTCTTGCCGGCGCCGTTGGGCCCGAGGATGGCCGTCACCTCACCGCGGCGCGCGGTCAGCGTCAGCCCGTCGACGGCGGTGAGGGCCCCGTACCGCTTGACCATCTCGGTGATCTGGGCGGCGGGCTCGTTGGTCACGCACGCAGTCTACGGCGTTGGGTGCTTGCTCAGGTGCTTGCTCAGGTGCTTGCGGTCGCGCAGGTGCTTGCGGTGCGCGGGCCAGTCGGGACCGTCCGGCCACGACGCGACCGAGCAGGGGGCCGAGGCGTGCGGGTTGCGGGCGGCCGCCATGACCCGTTCGAGCCTGGTCGCCCCGGGAAGCTCGACGCGGGCGGACTTCAGCTGCGCGCGGCACGGCCGGTCGCCGCCCGCGGTGATCTCCAGCCAGGACAGCTGCTGGGTGCGCAGGTACACAGGCGGCATGCCACGCATGGTGTCGATCGCCTCCACGACCGAGGTACACGAGCCGGCGTTGGCGTAGAAGCCGGCGCCGTGCGCGCGCAGCTCAGGATGGTGCGTATGCCCGGACACGAAGCCGGCGTAGCCGTCGGCGATGAGGTCGTCGGCCCGCAGCCTGGCCGCGGTGTTCTGCCCGTAGCCGCGCTCGGCCAGCGCCAGCGCGCTGATCGACGTCCATGCCCGCCGGGACATGATCGCCAGGATCAGCGCGATGATCACGATGTCGATCGCCGCGCCGTACCCGAGGATCTCGACGTCGTGCACCACCGTGGCGGTGTCGGGGAACCTGCTGCCCACCCGCCCCAGTTCTGGCAGCACCAGGGCGAACGTGACGATCGGCAGCAGGACCAGCCACCACAGGTGGCGGACCAGCTTGCGGTAGACGAGCCGGGACGCCACGAACGAGGGGAAGTCGCCCGGGTCGGCCATCTCGTGCGCGCCGGTCAGCCAGTCCCGGCCAAGCCACTCGATCTTCGGGATGACCTCGCGGACGATGTGGTGGCCAAGCGGGGTGTCCAGCGGGTTGCGCGGGTCGTGGAAGCAGTTGTACGGGTCGAGCTGGTGACCGTGCTCGACCCGGATCCGCTCGCCGCCCGGCAGCCGCAGGTCGGCCGCGAGGCAGAGCTTCGCGCCGGTGAGGTCGCGCACCGCGTCGGCGGCCTTCAGGTCCCAGGCCAGGTCCCCGTCGTGGTTGCCGACCGTGTAGATGACCTGCCCGCCGCGCCCGGTGACCCCGGCGAGCGCCTGGCACAGGTCGTCGTGCGCCTGCAGGATGTCGCCCGCCGTGGTGCCGGGGAACGCGAGCATCTCGACGATGTCCCCGGCGAGCACGACCGTGACCGGGGCGGTCTGCTCGGCGAGCCTGCTCGCGAGCACCTCGCAGCACCGGCCGGACACGGCGGTGCGCTCCGGCGGGAGGTGCAGGTCGCTGATGGCTATCACCGCGCCGCCCGGCGGGACGGGAACGTCGAGCAGTTCGGTGACATCAGGCCGTGGCGAAGCCATGAAACTCCAGTCCTTCCCCCGACTTGGCTCCATCATGCACCAGAGCGGGCACCGGGAGCGGTAGAGCGAGGCGCACACAGCGTAGCGCCATCCACGACGAGAGACACCAATGGCCCGTATACGCAGGGCAAACTTTCGCGTGCGCGGCGGCAGGCAGCGGCGGCGGGCGGGCGAGGAGCCCCGCTTCGTTCTGCGGAAAAATGCTTTTCTCGCGCACCAGCCGCGGCGCTACCCTCAGCGGGCATGGAGGCCAGCGAGTACGACCACCAGGCGGTGGAAGCCGCCGCGCGCGCGCTGTGGGAAGAGCGCGACGTGTACCGGTACGACCGGTCGGGTGCGGGCCAGGTCTTCAGCGTCGACACGCCGCCCCCGTACGTGAGCGCGGCGCACCTGCACGTCGGGCACGCGATGAGCTACTCGCAGCCGGACTTCATCGTGCGCTACCGGCGGATGCGCGGCGAGCGCGTGTTCTACCCCATCGGCTTCGACGACAACGGGCTGCCTACCGAGCGGTATGTCGAGCAGGCGTACGGGGTGCGGGCCGCCGACCTGCCGCGGGCCGAGTTCGTGCGGCTGTGCCTGGAACAGACGCAGCGCACCGCCGTGCGGTACGAGGAGCTGTGGCGGCGGCTCGGCCTGTCGGTCGACTGGTCGCTGCGCTATTCGACCATCGACGAGCGCTGCCAGCGGACCGCGCAGACGAGCTTCATCGCGCTGTTTCAGGCCGGGCACCTGCGTCGGGCCAGCGACCCGATCCTGTGGTGCCCGGAGGACCGGACCGCGCTCGCCCAGGCGGACGTGGAGGACCTGGAGCGGACGGGCCGGCTGTACCGGATCGCGTTCCCGGGTGCCGCCCGTGGTCAGGAACTGAGCATCGCCACCACCAGGCCGGAGCTGCTGCCCGCCTGCGTGGCGCTGTACTGCCACCCCGCCGACTCGCGCTACGCCCCGATCGCGGGCACGCGGGCGACGGTCCCCCTGTTCGGCCACGAAGTGCCGGTGCTGACCGACGAGTCGGTGGACCAGGAGTTCGGCACCGGGCTGATGATCGTGTGCACGTTCGGCGACAGCGAGGACGTGGTCAAGTGGCGGCGGGACGGGCTGCCGCTGCGGATGGTGGTGACCGCGGACGGCCGGCTCGGCGAGCTGGCCGGCCCGTTCGCGGGGCTGCCGCTGGCCCAGGCGCGTCAGGCGATCGTGACGGCGCTCGAAGCCGCGGGGTTCCTGGCTGGCGCGGATCCGGTCCGGCAGGTGGTCGGGGTGCACGAGCGGTGCCAGACGCCGGTGGAGTTCCAGATCCGGCCGCAGTGGTTCATCGCGGTGCGGTCGCACGCCGACCGCTTCCGCGCCAGGGCGGCCGAGATCGAGTGGATTCCCCCGTCCATGCGGCGGCGCCTCGAGGACTGGATCGACGGGCTGAAATGGGACTGGAACATCACCAGGCAGCGGTACTACGGCGTGCCGTTTCCCGTGTGGTTCTGCGCCGCGTGCGCGACCCCGGTGCTGGCGCGGGCCGCCGACCTGCCGGTGGACCCGCTTGCCGACGACCCGCCGGTGGTGGCCTGCCCGTCGTGCGGCTCCTCGTCCCTGGCGGGCGACCCCGATGTGATGGACACCTGGATGACGTCGTCGCTGAGCCCGCAGATCAACGACGGATGGGCGATGCCGGGCGCCGGCACCGACCCCGCGCTGGCGCCGATGTCGATGCGGGTCCAGGCCTTCGAGATCATCAGGACCTGGCTGTTCTATTCGGTCGTGCAGTCGGAGCTGCTATTCGGCCGGCTGCCGTGGCGGACGGCGCTGATCTCGGGATGGGGGCTGAACGAGCAGGGCCGCAAGATCTCCAAGCGCGACCTGGAGCGGCACACCGGCGCGGACGGGTTCAACAGGTACGTCCCCGACGACGTGCTCGCGAAGTACGGCGCGGACGCGCTGCGGCTGTGGGCGACCAAGGGGCGGATCGGGTCGGACCTGCGGTACAACGAGAAGGACGTGCGGGCCGGGCGCAAGTTCGCCGTCAAGCTGTGGAACGTCGGGCGGTTCCTGTCGCTGCAGCTGGGCGGGTCGCCGCCGCCCGGTCCCTGCGTGGCCGCGGCCGACCGGAACGTCGTGGACCGCTGGCTGCTGGCACACCTGGCGGAGACTGTCGATTTGTCGACGGGCGCCTTCGACGCGCACGACTACATGCAGGCGCACCAGGCGGCGTCGCGGATGTTCTGGTCGGTGTACTGCGACAGGTACCTGGAGATGATCAAGGACCGGCTGGCCGCGGACCGCGGCGACGACGACGGCCGGGCGAGCGCCCTGTGGACCTTGTGGGAGTCGTTCCGGGTGCTGCTCGGGTTGTTCGCGCCGTTCGCGCCGTTCGTCACCGAGCACTTGTACCAGCGGTTCTACGCGGCGCTGGAGGATGCCGGGTCGCTGCACCTGACACGCTGGCCGGCCGCCGACCCGGCATGGCGGTCTGAGTCGGACCGGCGGACCGTGGACCAGCTTGCCGTGCTGCTTGACGCCACCCGCGCGCTGCGCGCCGAGCTGCGGCTCGGCAGCACGGCGCGGCTGCGCGCGGTGACCGTGCAGGCCCACACGCCGGCGGCAGGGGCGCTCCTTGACGTGCTCGCCGAACCGCTGCGGCTTGCCGCCCGCGCGGACGCCGTCGTGCGCGGGGAAGCCGGGCACCCGAGCGGGGTGCCCGGCATCACGCTCGCGATCGACCGGTGAGGGCCGGCCTTGGGGGCCGGTTAGGTCTGGCCGGCTAGGACTGGCGGGCGTACCGGGTCCGGGGAGACAGCAGCGCCCAGACGATGACCACGTCGATGGCGATCACCACGACCGACCAGACGGGGGAGTAGGGGATGTACAGGAAGTTGAGCACGGCGCTGATGCAGGCGAGGGCGATGCCGGCGATCCGTGCCCAGAGCTTGTCCATGAACAGGAACACGCCGGCCACGAAGACGGCCGCGCCCACGATGAGGTGAATCCATCCCCAGCCGGTGATGGAGACGTTGTACACGTAGTGCGGCAGGGTGACGAAGAACGAGCCCCTGATGATGGCGGCGAGTCCTTCGAGGAAGTTCCACAGGCCGGACACCATCATCAGCACGGCCGCCGTGATCGAGAAGCCAAGCACCGCGCCCTCCGGCCGCGGCTCGGCGTAGCCGGCGTCGTCGAAGCTCTGCGTCGGGCGGGGCACGTACTGGCTGGTCTCCTGCCGCGTGGCCGGTATGGTCTGCGTGGCCTCCGCTGTCTGCGCTGTCTGTGCTGTCTGCGGCGGCGCTGCCTGCGCGGCGCTGCCTGGGCGTGCGCCCGCGGGAGTCTGCGGGCCGGCCTGTGTCTCGGCGTCGCGAGCCGGCTGGTCGTCTGTGTGGCTCATCGAACTGCCTCCCTTCAGACGTGGCGCCACGGCTAAGCCGGCGCCAGTGGGTCGCGAAGGTACCGACTTCCGGTCGCGCGGGTCTTCACCCCACCTGGGTGATTTGACGGGGAAGCGAGTCTTTTGACTGAATATCAAATATTCGAAATAATTTACGATCACTTCGGATGAGAGCGCCGGTGCGCGGCGGCCGAAGGCTCCGGTAACCGATCGCTGGATTACCCCTATCGAGGTAGGGGTAGGTTCTTGCGACGGGGGAGAGTTAAGTGACGCAACTTTCACAAGTCGCTCAAATCTCCGGTGAGGCGAAGCATGGTCATGGGCATGGGCATGAGTCATGCCTGCTTGACGACAAGCTGCGGGTGCCCCGGCTTGGTGCCGACATAGTCCCACGCAGTCGCCTGACCGGGTTGATCGAGCGGGCAGCAACGCATCCAGTCACCGCGATCACCGCCCCGGCCGGTGCCGGGAAGACGGTCGCCTGCGCCACCTGGGCAACCGCCGTCGCACGGTCACGACGTGTCGCGTGGCTCAACCTTGA
>JASHPP010000596.1 GCA_030038035.1 Trebonia sp. | reverse complement strand
TAGTGCACGTGCCACGGCTGCCCGTCGTGCCCGGACAGCTGCGGGTGCACCGGGTACTGCATCAAAAGCTCGTTCAGCCGGGCCGCCGCCGCCGCGCCGTCCCCCTGCGAGCTCGAGACGAAGAAGGCGCGGAATTCGTCCCGCAGCTGGCGCAGCGCCTCGAGGTCCGCGCGGGTGATGCCGTGGTTCAGGTGCTCCCGGTCGGCGACGAGCGAGCGCAGCCCGTCCAGGGTGGTGAGCAGGTCGCCGCCCTCGTGCCCGAGGCTGGCAGTGTTCACGAGCCGCACCGCGAGTTCGGCGTAGGAGGAAAGATCCACTCGCGAGTCCTAGCTGCGGAGACGATGGTGTAATGGGCTTGTGGCGGTCCTGAGTATTACACAGATGGCCGCTCGCCGTGCCGGCACCACGCCGGTCACGGCACAATGTACCAACGGGCAACCCCGTACCTGGAGCGATCACCGCGGCGTCGCCCAGGCCCGCGCCGACGGCGTCGCCCGCGGCCAGTCCCCGGCTAGTCCCCCGGGCCCGCTGCCTGTAGGGTCGTGCTCATGTTCGCCGTCACCGCCGCGCGCATCGATGCCGAGAACCCGCTCAGCGGGCTTGAGACAGGACAGCGGCCGGATCCCCTCGCGCCGGCCGGATGGACGACGGTCACCGTCAAGGCGGCCGCGCTCAACCACCACGACATCTGGTCGCTGCGCGGGATCGGCCTGTCGGCCGACCTGCTGCCGATGATCCTCGGCTGCGACGCCGCCGGCTTCGACCAGGACGGCAACGAGGTCGTCGTGCACGCGGTGGTCGCCGACCCCGACGCGGGTGGCGGCGACGAGACGCTCGACCCGCGCCGTTCGCTGCTGTCCGAACGCTACGACGGCACGTTCGCGGAACTGGTCGCTGTCCCCAGGCGCAACCTGCTGCCCAAGCCCGCGGCGCTGTCTTTCGAGGAGGCCGCCTGCCTGCCCACCGCGTACCTGACCGCGTACCGGATGCTGTTCGACAAGGCCGGCGTCCAGCCGGGCGCGACCATCCTCGTGCAGGGGGCGGGCGGCGGCGTCGCCACGGCGCTGGTCCTGCTAGGCCGGGCGGCCGGCTACCGGATGTGGGTGACCAGCCGCAGCGAGGCAAAGCGCGACGCGGCGCTCAAGCTGGGCGCCGACCAGGCGTTTCCCACCGGCGGTCGGCTGCCAGAACGGGTCGACGTCGTCATGGAGACGGTCGGCCAGGCCACCTGGGCGCACTCGCTGCGGTCGCTGCGTCCCGGCGGGCGGATCGTGGTCTCCGGCGCCACGAGCGGCGAGATTCCGCCTGCCGAGCTGAACCGGGTCTTCTTCACCCAGCTTTCGGTCGTCGGGTCGACCATGGGCACCCGCGAGCAGCTTGCCAGGCTGCTCCGGTTCTGCGAACAGACCGGCACCCGCCCGCTGATCGACCGGGTGCTCCCGCTCGCCAGTGCCGCCGAGGGGTTCGCCGCCATGATGCACGGGACCCACACCGGCAAGATCGTCTTCACCCCCTGAGCGGGCGTGCGCATCACGCGGGATACTTTCCCACCACGTGCGGGGGGAAAGTATCCCGCATCATCGAGTTGCCTGGTCGTCCGGTGGCGGAGCGTCCGCAGTGGCGGCCGCATCTGGAGCCGCCGCGGCCCCTGGTGCCTGTGCGGCGCCCGGGGCGGGCTCGCCCGGGGCGGCCGCGGCAGCGTCCGCATCGGCTGAGCCCGTCGCGTCCGCGGCGGCGGCGTCCTGTGCGGGCTCCTCGTGCAGGCCGAACACCTCGGTCTTGATGCGGTTGAGGGTGTCCTCGAGGATGTCGCGCAGCGAGACGATGACGTCACCGCCGACGGCGCCGGAGTCCCAGGCCACCTTGCGCAGATCGGTGGCGAACTGCCTGGCCAGCCGCTCGAGGTCGCGGAACGCCGCCATGTCGCGCGGCCCCGGCCAGCTCCTGCGGCCCGGCCAGTCAGTCCAGCGCGACCACTCGCCGCCGAGCCAGCCGCCCCAGTCGTAGCCGCCCTTCCCGCCGGGTTCACCTTCGCGGGATTCGCCGGCCTCCGGCCCCTGCTCGCGCTCGCCGGTGGCGTATTCGAACATGGAGCGGAAGCGCTCACGGGCGTCCTCACGCAGGTGCGCGGCCTCTTCCCGCAGCCACTGCGCGCGGCCGAGCGCCTCTTCGCGTGCCTGCCTGGCCTGCTCCCTTGCCTGTTCCCGCGCCTGCCGGGACTGCTCGCGGACCTGCCGGGCCTGCGCCCTCGAGGCCTCTCGCGCCTCCCTGGCGTGCTCGCGTGCGGCGTCCCGCGCCTCCTCCCCAGCCTCCCGCTCGCTGCGGCGCATCTCCCTGGCCGCCCAGGTCAGCTCCTCGCGCAGGCTGCGGACGGTCTCGCGGACGTCCTCCCTGACCTCGCGGACGATGTCGCTGACGGAGGCGGACAGTTCCTCTTCGAGCTCGTCGAGCTCGTCGCCCCGGTTGCGCAGTTCCTCACGGCCCGCCTCGGTTATCCGGTAGACCTTGCGCCCGTTCTCCTCGTCATGGGTGACCAGGCCTTCTTCCTCCAGCCTGGCCAGCCGCGGGTAGATCGTCCCAGGCGAGGGAGCGTAGACGCCCATGAACCGGTCGCGCAGCAGCCGGATGACTTCATAGCCGTGCCTCGGCTCCTCGTCGAGGAGGCGCAGCAGGTACAGCCGGAGCCGTCCGTGGCGGAATACCGGACTCATCGGGTCTCGCTCTCCATTTCGGCCTCCGCGCGGGGTTCCGCGCGCGGGGTAGTGCGGCGCCCGGGACGCCGCAGTAGGGTGACTGCGCCGGAGACGCTGTTCACGGACACATTCCCGGATCCGTCGCCAAGGTTACCGCTTACCGTATGTGACCCAGGCGACATAACGGGTCGCAGTGCGCCGAATTCGCTGCGAACGTTTCCCGACGTGGAGCGCAGCCGTACCCGCGCGTCGATGTCCGCGGGCAGCCGCAGCGTGACGTCCCCTGAGATCGTGCCGACCCGCAGGCTGCCGTTCTCGGCAAGGCCGACGTCGGCGGCGATCTGGCCGCTTATGTTGTCCGCCTCGAGCCAGGTGAGCCAGCCGCCGGCCAGCGTCAGGTCCCCGGAGACGGACTTGAAACGGACCGAGCCGTCGGTGTCCCGCCCTTCGACCGCACCGGAGATCGTGTCCGCGAGCACGTCCCCCGCGACTCCGTCCAGGGTGATCTCACCGGACACCCCCTTGACGGCCGCCCCGGCACTGAGCCCGCAGGCGACCGCGGACGCGCTGACGACGCCGAGCTGGATCGGGCAGGCCGCGGGCACGGTGATCGTGACCACCGCCGCATCGTGTACCGGCGTCAGCCAGTCCAGCAGCCGTTCCCAGGAGAGGGCGTCGTAGCCCACGGTCAGCGCGCCGGAGTCGTAGCTGACCCGCAGCGGGCGTCCCTTGATGTCGCTGACCACCACGGATGGCACATCGTCGCTGGCGAGCACCGCCACCGTCCCGTCGATCAGCCGCACCTGCAGCGCGGTGACGTCGGCCAAGTCGATGCTCGTCGGCGCGTCGACGGTCCAGTGCGGCATGACAGCTCCTCCCGGCGATACCTCCACTTGGCCTTACGTTATATCGCGTACAGGAAAAGTCAAGATGTATCGCGTTGGCCCGCAGGCTGTCGTGCCTTTACTCCTCGCCGTCAGAGTCGGCGTCGGTCTCCGCGTCCAGCCGCGCCAGCCAGGATGCCAGCCGGTCCACGGCGGTTTCGAACTCCGGGTTCAGGTCCACGAAGTCGCGCAGCCGTTCGGCGAGCCATGCCATGGTGACCTGCTCCTCGCCGCGGCGCTCGTCGAGCTCTTCGATCCCCTGGTCGGTGAAGTACATCGCTAGCCCTCCGCCGGGATGGCCGCCTCTATCAGGTCGCGGTGCGAGGCGGCGTGCACCTTGGCCGAGCCCGGCGCGGGCGCCGAGCTCGCGGGCAGTGCCACCACGGACAGCGGCCGGCTGAGCAGTTCCGGCAGCGTCAGGGCCATCCGCGGCCAGGCACCCATGTTGGATGGCTCTTCCTGCACCCATACAAGCTCGGCGTCCGCCGGGTACCGGGACAGCTCCGCCCGCAGCTCGTCGCTCGGGGTCGGATACAGGCGCTCGAACCGGACGATCGCCGTGCGGTTCGACTTCAGCGCGGCGCGGCGCTCGGCCAGGTCGTAGTAGACCTTGCCGGTGCACAGCACCACGCGGCGGACGCCAGAGCCGTCGAAGTCCGCCGGCTCGCCGATCAGCGGCTCGAAGGATCCGCTGGTGAAGTCGGCGACGGCGGACGTGGCCGCCTTCAGCCGGAGCATCGACTTGGGGGTGAAGACGATCAGTGGCTTGTGCCTGCCGGACAGGGCCTGCCAGCGCAGCAGGTGGAAGTAGCTGGCCGGGGTGGACGGCATCGCTACGGTCATGTTGTCCTGCGCGCACAGGGACAGGAACCGCTCGACGCGGGCCGAGGAGTGGTCAGGGCCCTGGCCCTCGTAACCGTGCGGGAGCAGCAGCACGACGCTGGAGCGCTGGCCCCATTTCTGCTCGCCGGAGCTGATGAACTCGTCGATGATCGTCTGCGCGCCGTTCATGAAGTCGCCGAACTGCGCCTCCCACGCCACCATGGCCTCCGGCCGGGCGACCGAGTACCCGTACTCGAAGCCCATCGCGGCGAACTCGGAAAGCAGCGAGTCGTAGACGAAGAACCGGGCCTTGCCGTTGTCCAGGCGCTTCAGCGGCGTGTACTCGGCGCCAGTGTGCCTGTCCACGATCACCGCGTGCCGCTGGCCGAACGTGCCGCGGCGGCTGTCCTGGCCCACCAGCCGCACCGGATGGCCGTCGAGGAGCAGGCCGCCGAAGGCGAGCAGCTCGCCGGTGGCCCAGTCGATGGCGTTCTCGTCGACCATCGTG
>JASHPP010000595.1 GCA_030038035.1 Trebonia sp. | reverse complement strand
CATGAGGGGTTAAGGTCTGGTCCGGTTGTCGGGCAGCATAGGAGTGTGACGCTGACAACCGACGCGCCTGACGAGGCCGGGACGGAGGGTCTGGCCGGGCAGCGAGAGTCGTTCGAGCTGCTGACCGGGCTGTTCCGTGGCGGTGGCGTGGTCGTGCTCACCGGAGCGGGGCTTTCGACCGAGTCCGGAATCCCCGATTACCGGGGAGCGACGGGGCGGGCCAGGCGCGCCGAGCCCATGACGTACCAGGCGTTCACCGGAAGTGAGGCGGCGCGTCAGCGCTACTGGGCGCGCAGCCACCTCGGCTGGCGGCACATCGCGGCCGCGCAGCCGAACGCCGGGCACCACGCGGTGGCGGCGCTTGAGCGGCGTGGGCTGGTGCGCGGGATCATCACGCAGAACGTGGACGGACTGCATCAGGCGGCGGGCGCGCGCAGCGTCACCGAACTGCACGGCAGCCTGCACCGGGTCGTGTGCCTGTCGTGCTGGGAGCGCACTCCCCGGCTGTCGCTCGACGACAGGCTGCGGGCGGCGAATCCCGCGTGGCGCGACCGGGACGCGGAGATCAACCCGGACGGGGACGCCGCGGTGCAGGACACCTCCGGCTTCGTGATCGCGGACTGCGAAGGCTGCGGCGGGGTGCTGAAGCCGGACGTCGTCTTCTTCGGCGAGAACGTGCCGGGAAACCGGGTGGCCGCCTGCTACGACCTGGTCTCGGCCGCGTCGTCCCTGGTCGTCCTCGGGTCGTCGCTGACCGTCATGTCCGGCTACCGGTACGTGCGGCACGCCGCCGCGCGCGGCATCCCCGTGGTGATCGTGAACCAGGGCGCGACGCGCGGCGACGCGCTGGCGGCAGCCACCCTGGACGCGCCGCTCGGCGACACGCTGCGGGCGGTCGCCGCCCGGATGGGCGGATCGTTATGGTCGGTGAGCGGGAACTCGTCGCGCTGCTGCACCGCGCGGACTGGACGCGGCTGTCCCTGTCGGGCGCGGTGCGCGGCACCGACGACCCGGACTTCATGGTGACCACGGTCACGGAGGAGCGCCGGCCGTGGCGGGCGTGGCGGGAGCACGGGTTTCCGCCGTATCCGCCGTTCTCGTTCGGGCCCGGGCCTTTGCTTGACGACCCTGAGCCGACGCTGCTCGTCGCGCCGGGCAGGCGGTACCGGGTGGAGAACTCAGGCGGGCGGCACGTTCGGGGCTGCGACGGCGAGCGAATCTGGCTATGGCTCGCGGACCTGCCGCCGGACACGCAGGTGCGCCTCGCCGGCGGCCCTCAGCCGCCCTTCCCCTCGCTGCTCGCCCCGTCCTGGCTGCTCAGCGGATACGAACTGTCGATTGAGGGCGAGGCCGCCTTGTGCGGGCGGGCCGGCGTCAGCGTCGTGGCGGTGCCGCGGCGCGAGGCGAGCCGGCGGGGAGGCCGAGGGCGAGGCCGCGGCCGGGCGCTGGGGCCGTCGCTGTTCGGCTGGCCGACATCGGTCACCAGCGACCGGGTCACCGCCGTTGTCGACGCCGAGCTCGGCATCCTGTTGCGCTGCGAGCGGCAGCGGGGGGCTCGCCCGCCGGACGTGGCCGAGTTCACCAGCCTTGCGGTGGGCGAGGCGGCTGACCCGGCGCGGTTCACCGCGCCGCCGGGAAGCGTCACGGCGGACGCGAGGGACTCCGGGTGGTGGTCGTTCCGGACCGGGCCCCCTGGCGGGCCGTTGGGCGGGGTCGCCACGGAGGCTGCCAAGGCAGCTGTGGGGCTGGCCGCGGGCGGGCTCGGGGCCGCGATCAGGTACTCGTCGTCGATCCGCCACCCATTCGGCTCGTCGCAGGCGTGGGGGCGTGCCACGGTGGACGACGATCCGGAAGGCTCGATGCCGGGGGACGATCCCCCGCCGGCCGAGGCGGGCGGCGCCGGTGAGGCGGGCGGCGCGAGTAGGGCGGGTGAGCCTGGTGCGGCGGGCCGGCCTGTCAGCGACGAGATCCTGCATCTGCTCTACCGGGGCGGCGCCGGCATTCCCGAGTTCACCGGGACGCTGCACCAGTGGGTCGATGTCGCCGCGCTGATCGAGGCGGTGCCTGAGGCGGCACGCAGGACCGGGTTCGGCGGCGTCGGCTTCCTCGCCGACGCGCTCCGTGACGCCGCCCGCGAGTCGGAATCTGGCGGCACCAGCCACACCGTGCGCCGCGTCCGGATGGGCGGCTGGCAGCGATACCGGATCGACCTCATCGACCGGCAGCGGCGCGGGGACGACCAGGCGCCCGACGGCGGTGAGCGGCACGGCCGCCCCCGGCACGAGCTGCTGACCCTCGCGTGCGACGGGCAGCAGCGCTGGCAGGTGTACGAGGACCGGGTCGTCGTCGGGCCCGCCGGCCCGCCCCCGGACGAGCTCACCGGCCTGCTGGACGGTTCCTGGCTGCTCGGGTGTGACCTGTCCGGCGGCGAAGAGGTCGTGGCCGCGGGCCGCCCCGCGTACCGCGTCGCCGCCACCGGCGCGCGTACCCGGCAGGCGACGCCGTTCTTCGCCTTCATCTTCCCCGCCGTCGCGGTGGTGGACGCGGAGTCAGGCCGGCTGCACCGGCTCACGCTGTACAAGCGCGGAAAGCCCGTGTCGCGGAACGAACTCCGCGACGTCGCTCCCGGCGGGGAAGGCGATTTCAGATTCGAGGCTCCGGCCGGGACGCGGGTGGAAGGGGAATCGCCCGAGCCACCGACCGCGGACGCCGTCAAGAAGCGAGTTGATGAGACGATCGCCGCTGCCCGCGGTTTCCTTGATTCGCTGCGGGGCCCGCAGCCGCCTCCGCGCTGACGGCGGCAACTGCGGGGTCTGGGCCTGAGGCGTATAAGTGGCGGTCATGACGTACATCCCCGCGACCTCAGCCGAAGCCGTCACGCTCACCGTGGACGGCTGCCGGGCGCTCGCCGCCGCCGGGCAGTCGGACATGGTGTGGGGACATCCCAGCGTCCGCGACCCCGACGGGCGCGGAGCGTGGATGAAGTGCTCTGGGTGGGGTTTCGAAGAGGTCGACGCGAGCCGGATCGTGCTGGTCGGCCCGGACGGCGCGGTGCTCGCGGGCGACGGGCCCCGGCACATCGAGTACCCGATCCATACCGAGATCATGGCTGCCCGGCCGGATGTCGGAGCGGTGGTGCACACGCATCCGGCGGCGGCCTGCGCCTTCGCCGCGCTTGACGTCCAACTGCGCCCGCTTGACCACGCCGGCGCGCTGTTCTGTTACCCGCAGATCCCCCGGTTCGTGCTGACAGGCGGGCTGATCAAGACGAGGGAACTGGGCCGGCTGCTGGCCGCGGCGCTCGGCGACGCGGTGGCCTGCCTGATGCCGCAGCACGGCATCGTCGCATGCGGTCCGGACCTGCCCGCCGCGGTCATGACCGCGGTGCTGCTGGACCGCGCCTGCCGGACCCAGCTCACCGCGATGGCGGCCGGGCACCTGCGGAGCTGGGGCGACGAGGCGGACACGGTTGCCAAGCGCGGCGACGTGTGGTCCGCGGGGCAGTTGCAGGCCGGCTTCGCCTACCTGCTCCGCCAAGCGCGCTTAGCCCGTCCGAGACCGCCGCCGGGCAGCCGTCTGGGCCTCAGCCAGCCTGCCACGTCCCGGCCGCACCGCTCACTCGCACATCGCCTTTCACCTGACCAGGTGACACGCACCCGAGCGAGCGGCGACGCAACCCGTTAGCTTCCCGGCATCGGGTTCCTAGTTGAGGGCAGAGGTGGGCGGGGCGGGGCGCGACGCTCGAGCCGCCGTTAGCCGGCCGCGGTCATTTCGTGCCAGAGGCCGCCGTTGAGGTTCAGGTTGTTGCCGCTGGCCTGGCCAGGGGCGGTGTCGCCGATGTAGGTGTACAGCGGGTGGCCGTCGTAGGTCGCCTGGATGGTGCCGTTCGCGCGGTGAATTGTGCCCAGGCTGCCGGTCACGCCGCTGACGCCGGCGCCGACGACCGGCGACCCGTAGACCGGGGGCCAGTAGGCGGCGCAGGTCCCGGAGCAGGCCGAACTCGTCGGGGTGTCCGGCACGAACCAGTACAGCGTGCGGCCGCTTGAGTTGGTCAGCACGAGGACACCGCCGATGGAGATGGTGCGTAGCAACGCGCGGGCGCTGGCGCTGGCGGGCGCGGACGTCCCGCCGCTGGCTTGCGCCACCGAGACGCCGAGCACGGCGAGGGCGGCGACGCCGACCGCGGCGATGGACGCCACCGCCGCCCGGCGCAGGCCGTCACCCTGGCGCAGGCCGCCGGGCCAGCGCGCGCCGCCACCCCGACGCGCGCCGGCGAGGGCCCCGCTGGCGGCAGGGGTTCCCGCAGCGGGGCTGGTGCCCGCCCCCGCGGGGACGGGACGCCCCGCGGGGACGGTGCTTGAGGTGGGACTGGCGCACCCCAGGGGGCTGCCGGTCTCCAAGGGGTCGGCGCTCCGCCAGGGGCTGCCGCTCTGCAGCAGGCTGGCGCTCTCCTGCCGGACCGCGGTTGCTGCAGAGGCGGCGCTGCTCGGTGCGGCACTGCTCGGGGCGGGGGCGCTCGGTGCGGCGCTGCTCGGGGCGAGGATGCTGGTTGCGGCGAGGAGCGCGAGGATCGCGAAGGCGGCTACCTCGACCACGCCCGCGACCACGCCGGCCGTGGTTCTCACCTCGCGGAAGCCGAACAGGCCCACCCACAGCGACAGCAGGTAACCGCCGAGGGTGGCGAGCGCGAAAAGGGCGCCGGCCGTGGCGGACGCCGCGGCCGGCAGCCACGACGACCGGGCGAGCAGCGGCGTGATCACCGCCGCGAGCGCGAGCGCGAAGGCGGCAATCACCTGCAGCAGGAAGAGCCAGCCGATCACCGGGATGGTCCGGTAGCCGGTCACGTACAGGTCGAGGTGGACCGCCGCGGTCACACCGAGCAGGCCCGCCCCGGCCACGCGAAGCGGCCACCGCAGGCGGGTAAGGATCGTGGTCCCCATACTCCGTGACACGTGCGGCGGCCCGCTGCCGGTTCACGAAGTCCTGGCGAGGAGGTTGGGCGGTGAGAGGAAGCCGGGATCGTTCGGGATAGGGGAATTGGGTTTACGAAAGGAACTTCAGGAGAGCGGCGGTGGTCTCCTCCGGTGCCTCCTCCGGAAGGTAATGCCCGCAGGGCAGCGCCTGACCGTCGACCGTGGTCGCGTACTGCCGCCAGATGGCGAGCACGTCGGGATAGTGCCGGCCGACGAATCCATGCTGGCCCCACAGGGCGAGCAGCGGCGCCGTGACCTTCTCGCCGCGTGCCGCCGACGCGTCGTCGTCCGCGAGGTCGGGGCCGGCCGCCGCGCGGTAGTCCTCGCAGGAGGCGTGGATCGCCGCCGGGTCGCGGAAGCACCGGACATACTCGGCCAGGGCCTGTGGGTCGAATGGCTGGCCGCCGCGGCGAAGCATGCTCAGCCGGCCGCGGATCCAGCCGTCGGGGTCGGCACCGAGCAGGTGCTCGGGGAGCGGCTCTGGCTGGGCAAGGAAGAACCAGTGCCAGTAGCCGAGCCCGAACGTCATATCCGCTGTCCGCAAGGCGTGCCTGGTAGGAACGATATCCAGAACGGACAGTTGTGTTACGGCCTGAGGATGGTCCAGCGCCATCCGGTGGGCGACCCGGCCGCCCCGGTCGTGTCCGACCACGGCGAAGGCCGGGAACCCTAGTTCGGCCATCACCTGGACCTGGTCGGC
>JASHPP010000594.1 GCA_030038035.1 Trebonia sp. | reverse complement strand
GAACCAGGACACCGACTTCACCTGGAGCGAGTTCGTCAGGCGCAACAACGACGAACTGGTCGCCACCTGGGGAAACCTGGTCAACCGCGCGGTCTCCTTCGCGGCGCGGAACATCGGCTCGATCCCCGAGCCCGGTGCGCTAACCGGCGCGGACCAGGCGCTGCTCGCGACGTCCCGGCAAGCGTTCGGCACGGTCGGGGAGCACCTGTCAAACTCCCGCTTCAAGTTCGCGATCACCGAGGCGATGCGCACGGTGGCGGAGGCCAACAAGTACTTCTCCGAGCAGGCGCCGTGGCAGCTCCGCGAGTCGGACCCGGCGCGGATGCGGACGATCCTGCACGTGGCGCTGCAGGTCGTCGACGACGCGAAGACCCTGCTCACGCCGTTCCTGCCGCGCTCGTCGCAGGCCGTGCACGAGATGCTCGGCGGTACCGGCGAGTGGTCGGGCAGGCCGCGGCTGGAGACGGTGCACGAGGACGGGGCGCCGTCGTACCCGGTGATCACCGGCTCGTACGACACGTCGTTCCGCTGGTCCTCGCGGCCGATCGCGGCAGGCACGCCGCTGTCCGTGCCGTCGCCGCTGTTCACCAAGCTGGACCAGTCGGTCGTTGACGAGGAAATAGCCCGGCTTGAGTCCGCCGATTAGCCCGAACGGACCGTGGTGACTCCTCCAGGCAACGACGGCGCGCTGCCCGCGCCCGGCGCGTTCGACAGCCACACCCACATGGACGTCATGGGGCTGCCGGTGGACGGCGTGCTGGCCGCCGCGCACGCGGCGGGCATCGGCCGGGTGGTGAACGTCGGCTGCGACCTGCCGTCGTCGCGGTGGTCGGTGTCCTGCGCCGCCGAATACGACAGCGTCTATGCGACGGTGGCGATTCACCCCAACGAGACCGCCGCGGCGGACGGCGACCGCGGCTCCGTGCTCGCCCAGCTCGAAGCGCTGGCAGCAGTGCCGAAGGTAGTGGCGATCGGCGAGACGGGGCTCGACTACTACCGGGACTGGTCGCCGCGGCCCGTGCAGCGGGAGTGGTTCCGCGCGCACATCGCGATCGCCAGGCGGACCGGGAAGGCGCTGATGATCCACGACCGGGACGCGCACGAAGACATCCTGGCGATCCTCGGCGACGAAGGCCCCTGGCCGCCGTACAGCGTGATATTCCACTGCTTCTCCGGCGACGCCAAGCTGGCGGCCCGGTGCGCCGAAGCGGGGTACGTCATGAGCTTCGCAGGCAACGTGACGTTCAAGAACGCCGAACCGCTGCGCGCCGCGGCCGCGGCCGCGCCGCCTGAGCTGATCCTGGCCGAGACCGACGCGCCGTACCTGACGCCGGTGCCGCATCGCGGCAAGCCGAACTCCCCGGCGATGACGGCCCATACCGTCCGGGCCCTCGCGGCCGTCAAGGATATGGCGGTCGCGGACCTGTGCGCGCACATCCAGGCGACAGGCGCCCGCGTGTTCGGCTGGAATGTTTCATGATCGGGGATAGAAACCCACCCTTTCTGGTGGTTTTCTATCCCACATCATGCGCGATGGGTGCGAGGTGACCGCGGGCGCGGGCGTAAGGCTGCTCGCGGCTTCTGATATAAGGGGCATAGCGCGGCAGATCGGGCTGCGGCCGGCCAAGCGGCTCGGGCAGAACTTCGTCGTCGAGCAAGGGACGGTGCGGCGGATCGCCGCGCTGGCGGCGCCGCGGCCAGGCGACGTGATCCTCGAGGTAGGCCCGGGCCTCGGCTCGCTGACGCTCGCCCTGCTTGAGAGCATCGCCGACGTGGACGCCCGGCTGATCGCGGTGGAGATCGACCCGGTGCTCGCGGCCGAGCTGCCGCGGACGCTCGCGGCCCGCGCGCCGGCGCTCGCGGGCCGGGTGGACGTGCTCGCGGCGGACGCGCTCGAGGTCGCCGGACTGCCGTGGCCGCCCACCGTGCTCGCGGCCAACTTGCCCTACAACGTGGCGGTCCCTGTGCTGCTGCACCTGCTGGCGGTCCTGCCGTCGCTCGCGCGCGGCGTTGTCATGGTGCAGGCGGAGGTCGCGGACCGGATGTGCGCGGGACCAGGCAGCCGGGTGTACGGCGCGCCGTCGGCGAAGCTGGCCTGGTTCGCGGCCGCGCGGCCCGCCGGGACCGTCCCGCGCAGCGTGTTCTGGCCCGTGCCGAACGTCGACTCACGGCTGGTCTGCCTCGCCCGGCATAGCCCGCCGGCCACGTCCGCCAGCCGGGCCGAGGTGTTCGCGGTGATCGACGCCGCGTTCGGGCAGCGCCGCAAGACATTGCGGGCCGCCCTCGCCGGCTGGGCCGGGTCGGCGGCCGAGGCCGAACGGCTGCTGCGCGCGGCCGGCATCGACCCTGGCGCGCGCGGCGAGGCGCTCGGGGTCGCCGAGTTCGCGCGCATCGCCGCAAACGCGGCGCGAGCCGATGAGGATAGGCTTCGGTGATCGTGACGACAGTGACCGTGCGGGTGCCCGCGAAGATCAACCTCCAGCTCGCGGTGGGCCCGCTGCGCCCGGACGGGTACCACGACCTGGTGACGGTGTTCCACGCGATCTCGCTCACCGACGAGGTCACCGTGGCGGCGGCCGAGGCGGACACGGTGACGGTCAGCGGCGAGGGCGCCAGGCAGGTGCCGGCCGACAAGGACAACCTCGCGCTGCGGGCCGTCTCTGCGCTGCGCGCGGTCACCGCGCTGCGCGGCACCGGACCAAGCGGGGGCGCCCCTGCCGGGGTGGCGGTCACGATAAGGAAGCGCATTCCGGTGGCCGCCGGCCTGGCCGGGGGCAGCGCCGACGCCGCGGCCGCGCTTGTCGGCTGCAATGAGCTGTGGCACGCCGGATTCTCCCAGCAGGACCTGTGCGAGGTGGCCGCGGGGATCGGCAGCGACGTGGCGTTCGCCGTGCTCGGCGGGACCGCGGTGGGCCGCGGCCGCGGCGAGCGGCTCACCCCCGCGCTGGTGGCGCCGGCCCGGTACCACTGGGTGCTCGCCTTCGCCGACGGCCAGCTGTCCACGCCGACCGTGTATGGCGCGCTCGACCGGCTGCGCGGGGCGCAGGCAGTCGCGGCCCCTGAGCTGAGCGCCGAGCTGATGAGCGCGCTGCGGGCCGGCGACGCGGGGCGGCTTGGCGACGCGCTCGGTAACGACCTGCAGGCTCCCGCGATCTCGATGTTCCCCCCGCTGCGCAGCACGCTCACGGCCGGCCGCGAGTTCGGCGCGCTCGGCTCGCTTGTCTCCGGATCCGGGCCGACGTGCTTCTTCCTCGCCCGCGGCGCCAGCCACGCGACGGACCTGGCGGTCGCGCTGTCGGGTGCGGGCGTCTGCCGGTCGGTCACCCGGGTGACGGGCCCGGCGCCTGGCGCAGGCGTAATCCCGCCGCAGGCGATATGAACCTGGTCAGCCTGGAGCGGGCAGCCAAGGCCTACGGCCCGCGGGTGCTGCTCGACGGCGTTTCGCTTGGCGTCGGCGAGCGCGACAGGGTGGGCGTCGTGGGCCGCAACGGCGCGGGCAAGTCCACGCTGCTCGCGCTGCTCGCTGGCGCCGCGGAACCGGACAGCGGGCGGATCGCCAGGTCATCCGGCCTGCGCGCCGGCTACCTGCCGCAGGACGATGAGCTGTCCGGGAGGGTGGGCCAGATCGCGTTCGGCGACCGGTACGGCGGCCGGGCCTGGGAACGGGAACCACGCGCCCGTTCGGTTGCCTCGGAGCTTCTCTCCGGCATCAGCCTGGAAGCGGACGTCGGGCGGCTGTCCGGCGGGGAGCGGCGGCGGGTCGCCCTGGCAGCGCTGCTCGCCGCCGAGCGCGACATCCTGCTGTTCGACGAGCCCACCAACCACCTGGACCTCGATGCCATCGACTGGCTCGGCCGGCAGCTGCGGGACAGCGGCCGCGCGGTGGTCGTGGTCAGCCATGACCGCTGGCTGCTCGACACCGTGTGCGACCAGATCTGGGAGGTCGCGGGCGGCCAGGTCCACCAGACCGAGGGCGGGTACTCGGCATACGTGCTGGCGCAAGCGGAACGGCAGGCCGCCGCCGAGGCGGACCAGCAGCGGCGGCGCAGCCTGGCCCGCAAGGAGCTGGCGTGGCTGCGGCGCGGGCCGCAGGCCCGCGGCACCAAGCCGAAGTTCCGGGTGCAGGCGGCCAACGCGCTGATCGCCGCCGAGCCGCCGTCCCGGGATGGCGCCGAGCTGACCCGGATGGCGACCGCGCGGCTCGGCAAGACCGTGGTTGAGCTCGAGGACGTCACGCTCACGGTGGGCGGGCGGGTGCTGCTCGACCGCGTAACCTGGCGGCTCGGCCCTGGCGACCGGGTGGGGATCGTGGGCGTCAACGGCGCGGGCAAGACGTCGCTGCTGCGGCTGCTGGCCGGCGAGACCAGCGACGGGGTCACGGTCTCCGGGCACGTCGTGCGCGGCAAGACCGTGCGGGTGGGCCACCTGTCTCAGGAGCTGAGCGAGCTCAGCGCGACCCCGGACAAGCGGGTCCGCGAGGCAGTTGAGGAGATCCGGCTGCGGATCCAGGTCGGCAAGCGCGAGCTGTCGGCCGGGCAGCTGCTCGACCGGCTCGGATTTCACGGTGACAGGCAGTGGACGCCGCTTGGCGACCTGTCGGGCGGCGAGCGGCGGCGGCTGCAGATGCTGCGGCTGCTGATCAACGAGCCCAACATGCTGCTGCTCGACGAGCCGGCCAATGACCTTGACATCGAGATGCTGACCGAGTTCGAGGACCTGCTCGACGGCTGGCCCGGCACGCTGGTCGTGGTCAGCCACGACCGGTACTTCCTTGAGCGGGTCACCGACCACATGGCGGCGCTGCTCGGCGACGGCAAGCTCGCCTTCCTGTCCGGCGGAGTGGACGGCTACCTGGAGGGCGTGCGGGCGGGCCGCGCCGCGGCGGCCGGCACTCGCCCCGGTCCCGGCGCCGGCGCCGTCGGCGGCGCCGTCAGCGCCGCCAAGCCGGTCTCCGCGGCGGCGGCCGAGCGTGCCGCGCGCAAGGAGCTGCAGCGACTGGAACGGCAGATCGACCGTGCGGCCGACCGCGAGGCAGCCCTGACCGGGGAACTCGCCGCGAACGCGGCGGACTACGAGAAGCTCACCGAGCTCGGCGCCCAGCTGCGCGTCCTCCAGGCCGAGAAGGCGGGCCTGGAGGAGCGCTGGCTGGAGGTCGCGAGTTCCCTGCAGACCTAAACAGGGAAGTGGATGCCGCGCAGCGTGGCCAGGAAGGTGCCCGCGATGACGCCGTAGCCGAAAATGTTGGCGTGCTCGTTCGGCCCGACGGGCTTCGGCGCGCACTCCCACGTCCACCGGCAGATCAGCGCCACGTCCTTGGGCAGCTTCCCGATGTGGGGCACGGTCACGATGTCCTTGGTGTCGGTGGTGTCGAACGCGGTGAACACGTCCGCGACGGCCGCGCCGGCGGCCTTGTACACGCCGGTCAGCAGCTCGCCGAACTGACTAGCCAGGACGATGCTCGCCTCGGCGAACTCCTCGCCCGACGTGCCTGTCAGCCAGTCGGCGAGCTCGGGATCGTAGTACGTCATCCCGACGATCGTCGCTTTCGGGTCGGCGGGGCGCAGCGCCGCGAGCGTCGTGGCGAGGTTCTTCTGCAGCGCCGCGAACACAGGTGTCAGGCAGGTGACGATCTTGGAGATCACGCCGAGGGCGATGCACCCGTTCAGGTCGTTAGCGCCGATGTCGATCGTGATCAGCGGCACCTGGCCGGGGTGCGAGTGCAGGAAGGCGAGTGCGGCGGCCAGCTGCGAGCCCTTGTCGGCGGTCAGCGAATACCGTTCGTCGCCCTTGTATCCGCAGATCCCGCCCTTGTTGAGCGTTTCCGAGGTTTCGCCGGGGCACCCGAGCTTGACTAGCCGCAGGGCGCTGTCGGCGCGCTTGAGGACCTTGTACAGCTGGTTGGCGTAGCCCTGGTCCGTGGTGATGTCGACGCCTTTCGCGTTCGGCTGGACGCCAACGGACAGCGAGTCGCCAAGCGATAGGTAGTACTTAGGGCTGGGGTGGCTGGCTGTCAGCTGGCTGGCGCTGGCAGGCACCGCCACCGCCGACGTGAGGGCGAGCGCCGCCGCGGCGGCGGCGATCGCGTGGGTCAGACGGGGCATGTATGACCTCCTCGGTGAGGTTAGACCGGGTTCGCGCGGGTCTGACCCGGAACATGTGCTTGCCGGATGTTAACGCGCGAGTAGCTTCGATGTAACCCCCTGGCCCGATTACGGCCGCTATGCGCGGTGCCGGCGCTCGCCGGAGTCGAACGGGGCGAGCAGCGTGCGCAGCAAGTCCGCGAGCAGGCGGCGCTGATCCTCGCCGAGGCTGGCGAGCAGCGCCTGCTCGCGGTCGAGCAGGTCGGTGAGCGCCCCGTCGACCACCGACCTGCCCTGCTCCGACAGGGTGACAAGCACGCCCCGCCGGTCCCGCGGATCGGGTTCGCGCCGCACCAGGCCCGCCGCGGCGAGCCGGTCGATCCTGTTGGTCATGGTGCCTGACGTGACCAGAGTGGCGCGCAGCAGCGCGCCAGGGGTCAGCTGGAACGGCGGCCCTGCCCGGCGCAGCGCGGAGAGCACGTCGAACTCCCACGACTCGAGGCCGTGACTGGCGAACGCGCCGCGGCGCGCGATGTCCAGGTGCCTGGCGAGCCTGGAGACCCGGCTCAGCACCTGCAGTGGTTCGACGTCCAGGTCCGGCCGCTGCACCCGCCAGGCGGCCACGAGCTCGTCGACCTCGTCGGAAAGCTGCCCCATGAGGGACAGGATATCTCTTGACGTCAAGATGCTTGATCAATATCTTGATGTCAAGAGGCTTTGCGGCAGCGCGGGCTCTCGACCGGACAGGAGGGGGTGCCCGCCATGTGGGACGCCGGACAGTACCTGCGGTTCGGTGATGAGCGGGCGCGGCCGTTCTTCGACCTGCTCGCACAGGTCGGCGCCGTGACCCCGCGGTACGTGGCCGACCTGGGCTGCGGCCCTGGCAACCTCACCGGGGTGCTCGCGCGGCGCTGGCCGCGGGCGCAGGTCGTCGGCGTGGACAACTCGCCGGAGATGATCACGGCAGCGCGCGGCACCGCGGACGCCGTCGGCAACCTCCGGTTCGTGCTGGCGGACGTGCGCGACTGGCAGCCGGACCGACCGCCGGACGTGCTTGTCTGCAACGCCGTGCTGCAGTGGGTGCCCGGTCATGACGGCCTGCTCCTCCGCTGGGCGGGCATGCTCGCGCCCGGCGGCTGGCTCGCCTTCCAGCTTCCCGGCAACGAGGACCAGCCAAGCCACGCGATCGTCCGGGAGATGGCGCAGGCGCCGAGATGGCGCGAGCTGCTCAAGGACGCGGAGCTGAACCGCCAGGCGGGCGACCCACGGGAATACGCCGAACTGCTCGCCCGGCCCGGTTTCGAGGTCGACGCATGGGAGACCACCTACCTGCACATCCTGCAGGGGGACAATCCGGTGCTCGAGTGGACGAAGGGGACCACGCTGCGGCCGGTGCTCGCCGCGCTCGACGCGGAGCAGGCCGCCAGCTTCGCCCGCGAGTACGCGGAGCGCTTGCGGCGGGCGTATGACCACCGTTCGTTCGGGACACTGTTTCCCTTCCGCCGGGTGTTCATGGTGCTGCACCGGCGCGCTGACCCCAAACCGGTATCAATATAATAATTCCTATTGATTTTATAGAGAAGGGCTGCCAAGATCATTGGCGTGCGACAGGGAAGCGCGACGCGGCAGCGGATTCTCGATCCCCGGCAGCTCGCCGCCGAGGTGCGGCGGCTGACGGCAACTCCGGCGCAGTGGGTGACACGGGTACGGCTTGACCCCGAAGGACGCTGGTACGAGCGGATCGCCGCCGACGGCGAATACGAGGTGTGGCTGATCAGCTGGCTGCCCGGGCAGTCGACAGGGTTCCACGACCACGGGGGCTCGGCGGGGGCGTTCGGCGTGGTGTGGGGCACGCTCGACGAGTGCATGCTGCCGCGCGCCGGCACCCGGACCCTGGTGAACCAGGTGAGCGCGGGCGAGGTCCGTGCGTTCGGGCCGCGCTACGTGCACGACGTGCGGAACTCCGCAGTCGGCTCGGTCGCCGTCAGCGTGCACGCCTACTCGCCGCCGCTGTCGATGATGACCAGGTACAACCTCACGCCTGCCGGGCTCGCGGTGGCCGGGACAGAGGGGGCAAGCGACTGGTGACGGCGAAGCCCGACGGGGCGCGGTCGATCGATGAGATCCTGGCGGCCGCCCGTGCCCGGCTGGTGCGGGTAACGGCGGAACAGGCATTTTCCGAGTTCCGCGACGGGGCGACCTTGGTTGACATCCGGCCTGCCGCCCAGCGTGCCGCCGCCGGCGAGATCCCCGGTTCGGTCGTGGTCGAGCGAAACCACCTGGAATGGCGGTTTGACCCGGCCAGTGACGCGCGGCTGCCCACGGTGAGCGGATATGACCAGCGGCTGATCGTGGTCTGCGAGGAGGGGTACACCTCCAGCCTGGCCGCCGCATCCTTGCACGACCTCGGGCTGGCGCGCGCCACCGACGTGATTGGCGGCTACCGGGCCTGGGCAGCCGCCGGGCTGCCGACGGCGCGAGCCGAGGAGCGCGCGGCCGCGATCGCGCCCGGTGCCTCGGCTGCCGTGTTCCGCTAGGCCCCTGCCGGCTAAGCCCGGGCCGGCTAAGCCTGGGCGTCGAGCGCTAAGCCTGGGCGTCGAGCTGGGACAGGCCGTTCCAGGCCAGGTCGATCATGTTCGCTGCTACCTGCTCGAGTTCCGGCTTGCGGGCGTCGAGCCACCACTGGCCCGTGAACGCGACCATGCCGACCAGCATCTGCGAGTACATCGGCGCAAGCTTGGGGTCACGGCCGCGGGACTTGAGGAAGTCGGCCATGATGTACTCGACCTGGCCCGCGATGTCGGAAAGCAGCGTGCCATAGGTGCCGCCGCCGGACCCCGGGTTGGAGTCGCGCACCAGGATGCGGAAGCCGTCGGCGTTGTCCTCGATGTAGCGCAGCAGGGCGACGGCGGCCGCCTCGAACTTGGGCCGGGAGTGGTTGCCCTCGAACAGCATGGTGGTCATCGTCGTCAGCCGCTCCACCTCGCGGTCGACGACGACCGCGTACAGGCCCTCCTTGCCGCCGAAGTGCTCGTACACCACCGGCTTGGAAACCCCGGCCTTGGCGGCGATCTCCTCGATCGAGGTGCCTTCGAATCCCCGTTCCGCGAAGAGCCGCCGGCCGATGTCCAGTAGCTGCTGCCGCCGTTCCTGCCCGGTCATGCGCTTTCGGCTGGTCCTGGGGGATTCGGTCACTTGATCATCATGGCCGCTATGCCGCCGCTCTGTCAGCGGCCGTTACCGCTTTGTCGCTGCGCCTGGTCATGCCGCCCAGGCTCCGCCTCGCGGTCGCGGGACGCTTGGCGGACAGCCGTGCCTCGTCCGGCCAGCGCACGTCGTAGACCCAGCCGAGCTTCTCGAAGGCCCAGATCACCCTGGCGCTCTGGTCGATCTGCCCCTTGAGCGCGCCGTGCCTGGCACAGGTCGGGTCCGCGTGGTGCAGGTTGTGCCACGACTCGCCGAACGACGCGATGGCCAGCCAGGAGACATTCCGCGACCGGTCGCGGACTTCGAAGTCCTTGTTGCCGAACGTGTGGCAGATCGAGTTGATCGACCAGGTGACGTGGTGCAGCAGCGTGATCCGCACCAGGCCGGCCCAGAAGAACGCGGTGAGCGCGCCGTGCCAGGACATCCCCCACAGGCCGCCGATCAGCGCGGGCAGCAGCAGGCTCGCCGCGACCAGCGGCCCGAACGCCGCGTCCACCCTCTTGATCTTGGAATCGGCGAGCAGGTCGGGGGAGAACTTCCCCTGCGAGGTCTTGTTGGGGTCGAAGAGCCAGAGCATGTGCGCGTAGAGCAGGCCCTTGGTCAGCGCCTTCCAGTCCTCGCCGTAGCGCCAGGGCGAGTGCGGGTCGCCTTCCTTGTCGCTGTACTTGTGATGCCGCCTGTGGTCAGACACCCAGGTGATGACCGGGCCCTGCATCGCCATGCTGCCGGCGACCGCCAGCGCGACCCGCAGGCCGCTCTTGGCCTTGAAGGAGCCGTGGGTGAAGTACCGGTGGTAGCCGACGGTCACGCCGAGCCCGGTGAACCAGTAGAAGACGGCGGCTATGACGATGTCGTGCCAGCCAAGACCCCAGCCCCAGGCGAACGGGATCGCCGCCGCCAGCGCCAGCATCGGCACCCCGACGAACACGCCGACCAGGATGCGCTGCCCCAAGGTGTTCTGCTCGTCTTCGACGTCCGGTCGCGCGGCGCGATTTGCCTGTGTGCCGTCGGGGGCCGGCGGCGAAGAGATGGTGGTGGTGCCGCTGAGTGTGTCCGGAGTCGTAGACATGGTGCTCCTCTGCGTGTGCGCCGGACGGCGGAGGCTCTTATACGCTTACGTAACCGTAGCCTACGACACCGTAGGTTGTGCAAGGGCCTGAGATGAATTTTTGCGGATCGCCGCGTGAATGTCGCATGCGCTGACCTGTGACGTCTCAACATCTGAGACGCCTCTGAGTATGGTCTTGGCCACGCCTGGTGGGGAATTCCCGTTTGGTGGCTGCCCAGACGCGCGGGGACTGTGGGCACCAGACGCACATCTGTGGGCAGAGGAGTGGGCGAGGGGTTCCGGCGCCTGGACTCGAACCAGGACAAAGACCCAGATCCAAAGTCTGGCGGGCTGCCAATTACCCTACGCCGGATAGTGATTACAGTGTGTAAGAGCAGCGTTAGCCACAGCTGCCCCGCCCCACTAACGATACCGGGCTGGACGTTCCTTCAGGGACCGTGACCGTCCCGATAGCTGCTGAGGCCCACCCCTCGATCTTCCGGCACAGCCAGTTGCTCCTGCGGACATCCACCCTGAGGCAACCGGGATAGCTCTCGGCGACGTTCTTCCGTACGCCGTGGCGGCACGCACGGGGACGGCCCTCAGCCGCAGATCGACGACGTCGGCCATCGTGTAGCGCCCGGTGTTCCTGAGCGGTTCTGAGACCAGCAGCAGGACGAGCAGCCAGCCCACGAGGAAGCCGATGGAATAGAGGAAGCCGGTGCCCGTGGCTGCCAGGCCCGGCATCAGTATCGTCCCCCCTCCAGCCAGTGCCGCAGCCTTTCTGACAGCGGATCGAGTCGCCGCTGAGCCCAGCGGCGATAGCTGACGGCGATCGTGCGGCCGGGGTGTCCTGACCCCGGGCGAAACGCCCGGGCCGCGGACCGAGTTCGACGGGATCGCGCAGTGCGGATCGACGGGACGGTGGGTTAAGGTTAGTTGAGATCAAGCAAGTTATCCGCTGAGAACTCAGGTGGGGGGCATATCCGCCCATGACGGTCAATTCCGGCGTGGCAGGCGCGCCGATGCACGCGGGCCACACGCTCGGACCGCACTACAAGTGGATCGCGCTGTCCAA
>JASHPP010000593.1 GCA_030038035.1 Trebonia sp. | reverse complement strand
GGCAGGTCAGCTAACCTCGGTCAGCAGGTTCGTGTTCCAGGTCATGATCGTCCAGACGCTGTAGTGGTAGGTGTGCGCCGGCGGCCCGAAGGCGCGGATGATCCACGCGGGCGGGATGTAGAAGGAGGGGCCGTCCTGCTCGGTGGTGACGACGAAGTCCGCGTAGTGCCGCGCCGGGTCGAAGTCGGCGGCCTTCGCCTCGTGCTTGCCTGGGGTGACCGAATCCGCGCGCCACGCCGGCGCCAGCAGCAGGATGGCGCCGTGGCTGTCCAGGATGACGCTGTTGCCCTCGGCGTAGCTGCCCAGGCCCGTCGTCAGGTGGTGCGCGCTCAGCCAGTCGGTCAGCGCCTGATCGTGCGCGGGCACCTGCGGCCTGGTGACACCGTAGCCGAGCGCGGCCAGGTACAGGCAGCCGACGGCGGCCAGCGCCGGCAGCACCCGCGCGGCGGTGAGCTTGTCCGCGAGCAGGCGGCCCGCCAGCACCGCGCCGAACGGCAGCACGTTGGCGATCTCGCGGTTGTCCCAGTAGGTGTTCGGCAGCATGCTGAACACGTAGGCGGCCAGGTTGAGCACGATGGCCACGGCCAGGACCTGCGCGATCATGTCATCGCAGCCGAAGAAGTGCCTGATCGCCCGGCAGAACGCCCACACCGCGAGCGCCAGGCCCGCCAGGTGCACGAGGGCAAGCGCCGTGAACACGCCGAGCGGGCGCCCCGTGACGTCGGCGCCGTACAGGCCGAGCACGCCCTCGGCGGCCAGCGCGATGTGAGCAGGCCACGCGGCGCTCGCGGAGAACGTGGTGTCCAGCGGGGCCATCGTGTACCCGCCGAGGTCCCTGATCAGCCGCACGGCCGCCGCGGCCACGACGGTCGACGCGATGGCGGCGGCCGCCAGCGCGAAGTCGAACCAGTAGTCCCTGGCCGGCTCGCGGCGCGCCACGACGCCGCGGTAGGCGCGCACGGCGCACACGACCACGATCGGCGCCGCGCCGAGCGTCAGCACGAGCTGGTCGCCGACCTGCGCCCAGGCCAGCAGCAGCCCCGCGAGCACCGGCACCCACGCCCGCCGCGGCGCCCGGTCGAGCAGCAGGAAGATCACCAGCAGCGGCACCCCGGTGCCGGTGTGGTCGGGGGACAGCAGCAGCAGGAACGCGCCCGGGCCGATCTGCGGGGCGATCATGATCCCGGCCGCGATCAGCACGCGGACCAGGCCTTCCCTGCCGGTCGCGCGCCCCTTGGCGAGCAGGCTGGCCAAGATCACGAGCAGCGTGTAGCTGAGCGCGGCGGACACGTGCACGTCGGCGGGCCCGAGGCCGCGCAGGAGCTCCACGAGCATGTACTCGGGTATCTCCGTCGTGTAGAACGTGACGTCGGCGAGCGACCAGCCCTTGAGCAGCAGGTTGCCGTGCAGGATGTCCCAGGCCTGCAGGGCGATCGAGGCGCCGTCGGAGGTCACCGCCTGCGTCCCTGACACCCGCAGGTAGCACAGGAAGAGCAGGACGGCCGCCACCGCGTACCCGGCCGGCCAGGCCCAGCGACCCTGGCCGGCCGGGCGGCCGTGCGGGGCGCGGTCCCGCGTGTCCGGAACGGGCGTGATCGGCGCGGCCACCCGCGGGCTGTCCGCAGCTGACATGCCCCTGAGCGTACCGGGCCGGCTAAGCCGGACGCCCGCCGCGTCACGAACAGCTGGCGCTACGGCCTGGCCTCGTACACGATGTTGAACGGCGTCTCGCTGACCCGGCGGAAGCGGGTCAGGCCGGCGCCGGTGACCACCTCGCGGATCCGCGCCTCGCCGGCCTGGGCGCCGAGCGCGAGCCCGACCTCCTGCGCCAGGGACGACGGGGTGCAGAGCAGGGTCGAGAAGCCGTAATAGGCCCGCCCGACGGGGTTGAAGTTGTCCTCCACCCGGTCGCCGGCGGCGGGCTCGACGATCAGCCAGGTGCCGTCGGGCTTCAGGGACTGGAGCACGTGGCGGGCGGCACCCACCGGGTCGCCCATGTCATGGAGGCAGTCGAACATCGTGACCAGGTCATATGAGCTGCCGGAGTAGGCGGAGGCCGGCGCGGCCTCGAAGCGGACCCGGTCGCTGACGCCTGCCTCGGCGGCCCGCTGCCTGGCGGTCGCGATCGACCCTTCGTGGTAGTCGAAGCCGGCGAACGTCGAGGCGGGGAAGGCCTGCGCCATCAAGATCGTCGACGCGCCGTGGCCGCAGCCCACGTCCGCTACCGCGGCGCCCCGCTCCAGCTTGGCGACAACGCCGTCGAGGGCCGGGAGCCAGGCAGACACGAGGCTGGCGTTGTAGCCGGGGCGGAAGAACCGCTCGCAGCCGTCGAAGACGTCCTGGCCGTGCTGGTGCCAGCCGTAGCCCTGGCCGGTCTTCGCCGCCTCGGTGATCCTGGGCGAGTCGAGCACCGAGCCGAGCGCGATCTGGAAGAACCCCGGCAGGTAGGCGGGGCTGGAGGCGTCGGTCAGCGCGATCGCGTGCTCGGCCGACAGGGTGTAGCGACCGCTGTCCGGGTCGTAGTCGACGTAGCCCCCGGCTGCCTGCGCGTTCAGCCATTCGCGGACGTACCGCTCGGCGGTGCCGGTGCGCTGGGCCAGCTCGGCAGGGGTCAGCGGGCCGGCGCCCGCGAGGGCCTTGTACAGGCCGAGCCGGTCACCCATGACGACCAGCGCGGTGTTCAGCGTGGCGCCGACCTCGTCGACTGCCCGGAAGACAAAGCCCATCAGCTTGTCGTGGTCGATCTCGGTCGGCGGTTTGGTGGTGGTCATCGTGTCCTCCTCCTTGTGGCTGAGTGCCTAGCTGGCAACGTAGGCAGCGCCGCGGCCCGCTCGCTTCCGGGCGGCCCCCTAGTCCGGAGCGCGGCGGGATGGATTCGTACCAGGTGTCTCCGTACACTCGCAGTCATGTTGCTCGGCCGTGATCATGAGCAGCAGGCCCTCGTCCGGCTGCTTCGGGATGCCTGCGACGGCAGCAGCGGCGTGCTCGCGATCGTCGGGGAGGCGGGGATCGGCAAGTCCGCCCTGCTCGCCTACGCCAGGGAACAGGCAACAGAGATGAGCGTGCTGCGGGCGCGCGGGGTGCAGTCGGAGGCGCACATCCCGTTCGCCGGCCTGTTCGAGCTGCTCCGTCCGGCGCTGCCCTGGATCGACCGCATCCCGGTCCCGCAGGCCGCGGCGCTTGAGAGCGCCCTGGCGCTGCGGCCGGCCAGCGCGCCCGGCCGCTTCGCCGTGGGCGCCGCCACGCTCAGCCTGCTCGCCGCCTACGCGGAGGCAGCCCCTGTCGCGGTGCTCGTGGACGACGCGCACTGGCTGGATGGGTCGAGCGCGGACGCCCTGCTGTTCGCGGTCCGCCGGCTCGTGGCCGATCCGGTGGCCGTCGTCCTGACCGTGCGCCAGGGCGAGCCGTCGCTGCTCGACGGCGCCGACCTTCCTGCCCTGCCATTGCGCGGCCTGGACCGGGGCTCGGCGGCCGCGCTGCTGCTTCGCCAGCGGGACGAGCCGCTGAGCCAGGACCTGGCCGACCGGCTGCACCGGGAGACCGGCGGGAACCCGCTGGCCCTGCTCGAACTCGGCGGGGAACGCCAGCGGCTGGCCGACATGCCCCCGGAGGCGCCGCTCGCCGCCGAGACCAGCGTCGCCCGCGTGTACCTGACGCGCCTGGCGGCGCTGCCGCCGCGCACCCGCGACGCCCTCGCCCTCGCCGCCGCGGTCGACGGCGGCGAGCTGTCCGTGCTTGCCCGGGCCGTGCCGCTGCTCGGGCTCGACCTGGCGGACTTGATTCCCGCCGAGGCCGCGGGCCTGATCACCGTGCGCGATTCCCGGGTCGAATTCAGGCACCCGATCGCCCGCTCCGCCATCTACGGCGCCGTCCCGGCCGGCTCGCGGCGCGACATGCACCGCGCGCTGGCCAGCGCCCTGCCCGACGCCGAAGCCGACCGCAGGGCCTGGCACCTGGCGCTGGCCTGCCTCGGCCCGGACGATGCGGCATCGTCGGCGCTCGAACAGGCTGGTGAGCGTGCCTGCCAGCGCGGCGCGTACGAGGTCTCGTCCCGGGCGTTCGAGCGCGCGGCCCGGCTGGCGCCTGACCAGGCCAGGCAGGGCCGGCTGCTGTACGCCGCGGCCGACGCCGCGTGGCTCGGCGGGCTCGCGCAGCGTGC
>JASHPP010000592.1 GCA_030038035.1 Trebonia sp. | reverse complement strand
GCCACCCGCTGGTAGTCGTCGAGGATGGCGATGCGCAAGTCAATTCCTCCAAACGGTCCGTGGCGACTCTATCCGCCGCGCCCGTCCGCAGTCAGCACGGGCGACCCGGCTGATACGGTCTGTCCCATGACTTGGCTGGACACCCTCGCCGACAAGGCCCTGGACCGTGAGCTCCCCACGAGGCAGGAGGCGCTGGCTGTGCTCGCCAGCGGCGACGACGAGCTGCTCGACGTCGTGGCGGCCGCGTTCCGCGTCCGGCGCCGCTTCTTCGGCCGCAGGGTCAAGCTGAACTACCTGGTCAACATCAAGAGCGGCCTGTGCCCGGAGGACTGCTTCTACTGCTCCCAGCGCGTGGGCTCGGCCGCGGACGTGCTCAAGTACACATGGCTGAAGACCGACGAGGTGGTCGCGAGCGCGGCGGCAGGCGTGGCCGGCGGCGCCCGGCGCGTCTGCCTGGTCGCCAGCGGCCGCGGCCCGACCGACCGGGATGTCGACCGGGTGTGCGACACGGTCGCCGCCGTCAGGGCGCGGCATCCCGACGTGGAGGTGTGCGCCTGCCTGGGCCTGCTCACCGACGGGCAGGCGGAGCGCCTGCGCGCCGCGGGCACCACGGCCTACAACCACAACCTGAACACCTCGGGCGGCCACTACGCGGACATCTGCTCCACGCACGAGTACGCGGACCGGGTGTCCACGGTGACCGTAGCCAAGGAGGCGGGCCTTTCCCCGTGCTCGGGCCTGATCGCCGGCCTGGGGGAGACCGACGAGGACCTGGTGGACGTCGCGTTCGCGCTCCGCTCGCTCGAGCCGGACTCGGTCCCCGTGAACTTCCTTGTCCCCTTCGAGGGCACCCCGCTGGCCGGCCAGTGGAACCTCACCCCGCAGCGCTGCCTGCGGATCCTGGCGATGGTGCGCTTCGTCTGCCCGGACGCCGAGGTCCGCCTGGGGGCCGGCCGCGAGATCCACCTGCGCACCCTGCAGCCGCTGGCGCTGCACGTCGTCAGCTCGATCTTCCTCGGTGACTACCTGACCAGCGAGGGCCAGCCCGGCCGCGCCGACCTGGCGATGATCGCCGACGCCGGCTTCACCGTCGAAGGCGCCCCCGCCGCCCCCGCCGCCGCGGCCCCCGCCGCCACGGCCCCCGCCACCCCGCGTCCCGATCTCGTGCACATCCGCCGCCGCGGCCCAGGCACCTCCCTCCCCGCCAACACCTAGCGACGCAGGCGACGCGGCCGTTGCGGGGTCCCGTCGCCACGGCCCGCGCCGCGCCAGGCCGGTGGGCCGACCGCGGCCAAGCGGTTTCCCCGGTGCCCCACCAGTCCCGCAAGTGCCACTTCGCACACTCCTTGCATGGACAAATCGCCCATAACGGTCAGGAAATCGTCATGGAGTGTGCAAAGTCGCACGCCAGCGGCCCGGCACCGGCTCTTCACCAAGCGAACTCGCGCCCGCGCGTGACTCGGAGCTACGCGGCCGCACGGCAGGCGGGCCGCCGCTGCGCGA
The DNA here is from genome assembly GCA_030038035.1 of Trebonia sp. The sequence goes on along the minus strand of JASHPP010000592.1, from coordinate 2,202 downwards.
TCATGGCGCGATGGGGATCATCGAACTCGAGCGGATGGCCGCCATGCACTGGCGAGCGTCGGAGGAGGAATGGCTGGGGGAGTGGCTGCTCCGCGCGGCCGCCGGCTTCACCGGGCGCGCGAACTCGGCGCTCCCCCTCGGCGACCCGGGCCTGCCGCTCGACGATGCCCTCGCCGCCGTGCGCCACTGGTACCGCGCGCGGGGACTGCCGCCCATGATCGCCGTGCCGCTCCCGCTAGCGGGTGGCGAGGCCCGTGCGGAAGGCTCGGCTCTGCACCACCTCGACAATCAGTTGTCCGAACGAGCATGGGTGACTCGCCCGGGTCCCGCCTTCGTGATGACGGCCGGCCTTGGCAGGCTGCCGGCGCCGCCGGAGCTTCCCGATCACGCCGAGTTCCGCGTGGACGCGGTCCCTGACGATGCCTGGCTCGGGGCTTACCGCTACCGGGGCCAACCGAACCGCTCGCCGGCCCTTCGCGCGATCCTCGTGTCGGCGCAGGCCCAGGCGTTCGCGAGCATCCGCTTCGGCGCCGAACCGGTCGCGATCGGCCGGCTGTCGATCACCGGGGCCTGGGCCGGGATCACCGCGGTCGAGGTCGACCCGCAATGGCGCCGAATGGGCTTGGGCAGGCTGCTCACGCTCGCCATGTGCGCCGAAGCCGCGCAACGCGGCGCGGCACGGGTGTTCCTGCAGGTAGACACCGGGAACACGGCAGCGGCGAACCTCTACGAGCACTGCGGTTTCGCGTACTCCCACCGCTTTCACTACCGGATCGCCCCGACGTAGCCGCCATCACCCGCCTGCCACCCGCCGCCTTACCCGCAGCCGGGACGCGGGCCGCCGTCGCGGCTTAAGTCTCCTTGTGCAACAGCGCTTATGCGCCGCACCTGCGGCGACACGCCGTGAGCGAGCGGGTGCTTCGGTAACGGCAGGGTTCTCGTTACGTTTGTCATCATGGCTACCCGTGTGCCCAGGGGCCCGGCTCGCCCGCGCGGCGGGCGGGCAGACGCTACCCGCGACGAGTTCTCCTACGACGACTCGGCCGAGGTCATACTCCCGAGCCCGCCGCCTGACGGCGCCCGGCCACGGGTGCCCAGGGGAAATGCAGGGACGGCCAGGGGGGCGAAAGGCGGGACGGCCCGCGGGGTCAAAGGGGGGACGGGCAGTGCCCCCGCGGGGGGCATGGGGGGACGCGCAGTCTCCCCGATGGCGGGTCGCCGGGGGGGCTCGGCCCCCCGGGGGAAGCGGAAAGGCGCGACGGGTCGTTCGGGGAAAAATGCGGGCCGTTCCGGTGCCAGCGGGAAGAAGGCGGCGGCGGGCAAGCGGGCGGTGCCCCGTAGCCACAACCCCGTCGTGATCCTCGCCCGGTGGATCTACCTGACGGTCGCGGCGGGCTGGATGCTGGTCGCGGGAACGGTAGGGTTCGCGGTGCGCCGGGTCGGCCGCACCGCGCGGGACCTGCACCCTGATCACCGGCGGGACGGCGTGGGGCTGTTCTGCCTCGCCCTGGCGATCGTGTTCGCGGCCGCGGTGTGGGTGCGGATGGACAACCCCGCGGGCCGGGCGATCTACGACCTGACAAGCGGCGCGCTCGGCGAGGGCGCGTTCACGCTGCCGCTGCTGCTGGCGCTGCTGGGATGGCGGTTCATGCGGCATCCGGACCGGAACTCAGAAACGTCGCGCGCGGCGATCGGCTGGGCGGCGCTGCTCATCGGCGTGATCGGGCTCATCCACATCGCGAAGGGCACACCGCACCCGTCGGACGGCGTGAGCGCGATCAGGACCGCGGGCGGGTTCGTCGGCTACGCGGTCTCCGCGCCGCTGGTGGCCCTGCTCACGCCCTGGGTGGCGACGCCGCTGCTCGGCCTGGTCGCCGGCTTCGGGGTGCTCGTGATCACCGGCACGCCGGTGCGGCAGGTGCCGGCCAGGCTGCGTGAGCTCGGGGTGGTGTTCGGCTTCGCAAGCGGCGAGCCGGACGGCGAGCACGCCGGCGACGAGGCCGCCTACGGCGCGGACGGCCCGGGGCGCGGTGAGATCGGCCGGTCGATCCGGCTCCGCCCGCAGGCGATCGAGGCGGGCGAGCACGTCAAGCCCTACGACACCCCGGTGCTCGGCCCGGGCGGTCGCCGAGTCGGACCCGGCGGCGCCGACGGCACTGGCGCGGTGGGCAGCGCGGCGGCCCGCGCCGGCGAGGCCAGGAT
>JASHPP010000591.1 GCA_030038035.1 Trebonia sp. | reverse complement strand
GTGATTGCCGGAACGGATCGGGTAGCGGCCCGTCATAAGCGCCGAACCGGTGGGCGTGCACTAAGGCTCCACCACGAAGTGCGAGAGCTTCAGGCTCTCGGCCGCGAACTGGTCGATCCGTTTGGTGTCGGCTTCCCGGAGTATTCCGCCGCCAAAGCACCCCAGCTCTCCGAGCCCCAGGTTGTCGAGGTGGAAGTAGACGATATTAGGCCGGTCGGTCATGGTGAACCTCGTTGGGCAGGCTTGGGGCAGAAACGAGCTGTCCAGGGCGAGGGCAAGCCCTCTCAGCTATTCCGACCATTTTAGTAGTTTTAGGCCAGCGGCTAGCGGAAGGCGTCGGCGTTCTGCCCGGCCCACTGCGCGAACGTCGACGGCGGCCTGCCGGTCACGCGTTCGACGGTGCCGGTGACCTCCGCCAGCAGACCCTGACGGATGGCCCGCCAGATGGGCAGGTCGACGTCGTCCACCCATGCCGGGTCTTCCCCCGCCGCGATCCGCTGTTCCCGGGCCTGCTGCTCGGTGACGGGCTGGTAGCTGAGCGGCCTGCCGATCGCCTCGGCGATCTTGGCCGTCATCTGCGCGAAGCTCAGCGCCTCGGGCCCGGTGATCGGCAGCGCGGTCCGGTCATGCGCGTCCGTCAGCAGCACGGCGACCGCCACGTCGGCGATGTCCGCGGGATGAATCATCGGGATCCGCCCGTCACCGGTGCAGGAGCGCACGACGCCGCCCGCCTTGATCGACGCGGCCCAGCCAAGGGCGTTCGTCATGTACCCAGCCGGCTGGACGAACACGAAGTTGATCCCGGCCGCCCGGATGGCCGATTCCCCGCGGGCGTGAAACACTCCCGAGCCGATGTTGTGCCGCGCATCCGCCGAGGAGAGCTTCACCAGCTTCTTCACCCCCTGCCGGCGGGCGGCTTGCGCCGCCGCCTGGTCGCGGGCCGCCAGGTCGTAACCCGTGCTGATCAGGAACAGCTCGCTCGCCCCGGCCAGGGCCGCCTCGAGCGACGCCGGATCGGTCAGGTCGCCGACGGCCACGTCGACCTGATCACCAAACGTGGTGCGGGCCTTGCCCTGATCGCGCACGAAGACGCGGGGCCGGTGGCCGAGCGCCAGCAGCCGGCCCACGACCAGCGATCCGACGTTGCCGGTCGCCCCGGTTACCAGAATGGTCATCATGGTCTCCTTGACCGCACGCCAGTCATCGGACCACTGTGCTCCTTCAAGCCGGCTTGAACGCAAGGCCGATGAGGTACACGAACGCGACGGGGGCAGCGCTTGGCAGGGCGCTGGGGCTGGAACTGCTCGAGCTTCGCCGCCTGCGGCGCGACTAAGCTGTGCGGGTGCCCCAGATGCGGATAGCCCTCGCCCAGGTAAACGCCACCGTCGGGGATCTGGCCGGCAACGCTGACCTCATCGTCGACTGGACCAGGCGCGCCGCCGGCCAGGGCGCCAGGCTCGTGGTGTTCCCGGAGATGATGCTGACCGGCTACCCGGTGGAGGACCTGGCGCTGCGCACGTCGTTCGTCGAGGCCTCGATCTCCGCGCTGGAAACCACCGCGGAGCGGCTGGCCGCCGAGGGTCTCGGCGCAGTCGCCGTGGTGACCGGGTACCTGGACCGCAAGACCGGCATGCAACCGCGGGTCGGGCTGCCCGCCGGGGCGCCGCTCGACGCCGCCGCGCTGCTGTACGACGGCGCGGTCGCCGTGCGGTCGGCCAAGCACCACCTGCCGAACTACGGGGTATTCGACGAGTACCGGTACTTCGTGCCCGGCGACGTGCTGCCGGTCGTCAGGATGCGCGCTGACGACGGGGACATGGTCGACGTCGCGATCGCGATCTGCGAGGACCTGTGGCAGGACGGCGGGCCGGTCGCCGTCTGCCGCACCGCGGGCGCTGGCCTGCTCGCGGTGCCCAACGCGTCGCCGTACGAGCGCGGCAAGGATGACACCCGCCTGGAGCTGTGCCAGCGCCGGGCCGGCGAGGCCGGGGCCGTGCTGGCCTACGTGAACATGGTGGGCGGCCAGGACGAGCTCGTGTTCGACGGCGACTCGATCATCGTCGACGCCTCGGGTGAGCAGCTGGCCAGGGGCCCGCAGTTCGAGGAGGCGCTGATCGTCGCCGACCTGGAGCTGCCCGCGGCGGGGGTCGTCCCGGCGCAGACGGCGGTGGACGCGGGCGACGGGAGCGTGATCACGATCGAGCCGGTGACCCTGCCCGCGGTCGCGCAGCCGACCGTCGTGATGCCCGCGGTGGAGGACCGTGCCGGCGGCGGGCCTGCGGGCGGGCGCGAGGCGGGGGCGGAGCCGACCGGCGGGCCGTTCTGGCCCCGGCTCTCCGACCCGGCGCAGGTGTACGCGGCCCTGGTGACCGGGGTCAGGGACTACGCGCGGAAGAACGGCTTCCGGTCGGTGATCCTCGCGCTGTCGGGCGGCATCGACTCGGCGCTGACCGCGACGATCGCCGCCGACGCGATCGGGCCGCAGAACGTGCACGTGGTGCTGATGCCGAGCCGCTACTCCTCAGGCCACTCGATCACCGACGCCGAGGACCTGGTCAAGCGCCAGGGGCTGCACGCGCGGACCGTGCCGATCCAGCCGATCGTGGACGCGTTCACCGCCGAGCTCGACGGCTTCCCCGTCTTGGGGCTGCCCGCCGAGAACCTGCAGTCCCGGGTGCGCGGCGTGATCAACATGGCGCTGTCCAACGCCGGCGGGCACCTCGTGCTCACCACCGGCAACAAGAGCGAGCTCGCGACCGGCTACTCGACGCTGTATGGCGACTCGGCCGGCGGGTTCGGCCCGATCAAGGACGTGCCCAAGACGCTGGTGTGGGAGCTGTCGAGATGGCGCAATGATCATGCCGAACGGAACGGGGCGACTCCCCCGATCCCGCCCAACTCGATCGCCAAGCCGCCGTCCGCCGAGCTGGCTCCCGGGCAGCTGGACACCGACTCCCTGCCGCCGTACGAGGTGCTCGACGCGCTGCTCGACGACTACGTGGAAAAGGACATGGGCTCGGCCGAGCTGATCGCGGCCGGCCACGACCCGGCGCTGGTCGAACGGGTCATCCGGCTTGTCGACACCGCCGAGTACAAACGGCGCCAGTACCCGCCTGGGCCCAAGATCAGCCAGAAGAACTTCGGCCGCGACCGCAGGCTGCCGATCACCAACCGCTGGCGGGAAGCGCTAGATCACGGGCCTGCCTGACCGAAAGACCCACCGACGTCAGCTCACTGGGCCTGTCGCGTGCCGTCAGCGCGCCGGCCGCCGGCGCGCAGCACAGCCGTGCCGCCAGGTGCTCGCCGACCCGGATGGCGTTCGCCATGATCGTCAGCGCCGGGCTCACCGCGCCGATGCTCGGAAAGAAGCTGGCGTCGACGACGTACAGGTTGTCCAGTTCGTGCGCCCGGCAGCTCGGGTCAAGGACGGAGGTGGCCGGGTCGGCGCCCGCCCGGCAGGTGCCCGCGTAATCCGCGGCGGGGGGGCCGCCCCTGGCCGGTCCGCTCGGGGCCGCCTGCGCGATCATCTTCGTTCCGCTCAGCATCGTGCGCAGGCTCCGGTAGAGCAGCCGGGCCGCCCCGTCGCCAGTGGCGACGTGCGCCAGGCGCACCCGGCCCTGGCCATCGACGGTGACCCGGTTGGCCGGCCTGGGCAGGTCCTCGGTGGTCAGCCGGAAACCGACGGCGCGGCCGGCGAGCAGCTGGATGCTGCCGAGCGGCCACCTCGCCTGACGGCCGCCGAGATAGAAGTCGTTCAGGCCGAGGGTCTCCTGGAATCCGGCGCAATGAGGCCCCTTGACAACGCACGTCACGTCAGTGTGGTTGTGGCACATGAGGTTGCGGCCAACCTGCCCCGATCCGTTGCCCAGCCCGCCCGGGTGGGCCTCGCACGCGGACCCGAGCAGGATCCTCGCGGAGTTGACTGCGCCCGCGGCGAGCACCACGATGTCGCCGCGGTACACCTCGCGCGCGCCGGCGCGGGTGGCCACGACACCGGTGACCGACCGGCCACGGGAGTCGGTCTCCAGCCGGGTGACCTCGGCGCCGACAAGCAGGGTGACGTTCGGGAGGTCGAGCAGCGGTCGCACCGCGATGACGTCCGCGTCCGCCCTGGCGTGCCGCACGCACGGGGAACCATCGCTCGTGCCGCAGCGGGCGCACCGGCCGGGGCCGGCTTGCCGCGCCCCCGTCCCCGTCCCCGTCGCCGGCCCCGGCGGGTCCGGCTCGCCGGGCAGCACGCCTGTCGGCGTGTGGAAGGGCTGATAGCCGGCCAGGGTCAGCTCGTCGGCGAGCTGCTGAACGATCGGGTCGTGGGTGACCGGAGGCCACAGGTACTCCAGCGACCAGGAACCCTCGGTGGGGTCCTCCCCGTGCTTGCCGTGCACCTGGTACAGCCACTCCGCCTTGTCGTACCAGGGCTCGAACTCGGCATAGCCGAACGGCCACGCCGGGGACGCGCCGTCGATGTGACCGATGCTGGCGAAGTCCATCGGGCGGAGCCTGCACAACGCCGCGCCGTACACCTTGGTGGCGCCGCCCACGTAGTAGTGGACGGCAGGCGAGAACGGGCGGCCGTGCGCGTCGTACCACGTCTCCGCGGTCTGCGCGCTGCCCTGCCGGGCCATCGGCGCGAACCCGCCGCGTTCTATGATCAAGATCCGCTTCCCCGTAGGGGCCAGCGTGTGCGCCAGAGTCCCGCCCCCTGCACCACTCCCGACGATGATGATGTCGAACTCCTCCGCCACAACTGTCACATTCGCACGCGCATGCGCCGCCTAACCTCACCCCTTGCGGATGAAGCCAGGCGAGACGGCGAGCGGGCGGGGTTCCCCGCGGCTCTTGCTTTACGGTCCCGGCCGGTCAGCCTCCTGCGTCCACGTCCGGCGACTGGCCGGGCAGCGGCAGGCCGAGCGCGAGCATGATCTCGGGCGCCGCGGCCATCACCTTGGGACCGCCGACCTGCGGCGCGATCGCGAAGAGCACGCCCAGGATGTCCTTGGGCGAGACGCCCGCGGCCACGGCGTTTTCCACCTGCCACTGGTAGGACGCGGGGGGCGCGTCGAGCGCCACCAGGGCGGCTATCTTGACGAGCGAGAACGTGCGCGCGTCCAGGCCGCTCGTGTGCCGCCACTGCTCGCGGTATTCCAGGCCCTCGGCCAGCAAGTCGATGTCGCCCGCCGAGAGCCCCATGAGCGCGTCTCTGGTCACGTCATCGACCTGCGCCCTGAGTGGACTTGTCATCGGTTGGCTCCTTTCCGCCGATTCCGTCGATTCCGTCGATGAGGGGCGGGCACTATCGGCGGTCTCACGTCAAGGCTGGTCGGCCGGCCGGCGCCCGCACGTCACCCCCGCGGGGTGGTCTGCTGGCTGCCCGCGGGCAGAGTCCGGTGCCCGGCAGGTACCCGCGGCGGGTGATGTCCGGTGCCACCTGCGCGCCGAGAATGTCAGCGACCCGGACGAGACTGGAGGCCACGATGAGCCTGCCCCTCAGCGAACGCCGCAAGCTTCGCGAGATCGAACAAGGCATCACAAGCAGCGATCCGCGCCTGGCGGGGCTGTACTCGATGTTCGCCAAGCTCAGCGTGTTCGAGGCCATGCCGCGGGTAGAGCGCATCCGCGCCGGATTGTTCCGGCGCGCGGCGCGAGTCAAGCAGAAGGTCACGCTCTGGGCCGCCAGCTAGAGCAGCCTGAGCTGCCTGGCACGGCGCACGGCCTTCCTGCGGTGGGTGACCGCGAGCTTGCGGTGCACGCTCTTGAGATGTGTTTTCACGGTGTTGACGGAAATGTAGAGCTCTTCGGCTATCTCGGCGGTGCTCAGCAACTGCGCCACGCGCCGCAGGACCTCCTGTTCCCGCTCGGTCAGCGGCTCGACCATGGCGGGCCCGGCCACGGCGGGCCCGGCCATGGCGGCGGAGATCGAGCCCAGCGCGCCGCCCGGTGGTGCCGGGCCTGGCTGAGACAAGGCGCGGTAACCGCGCGCGAGTGCGGCGTCGGCCCGCAGCACGGGGAACAGCCAGGTGTGCTCGAGCTCGAACGGCAGCCGGACGTCCTCCGCGCGGGCGATGCGCAGCGCCCGCGCGAGCGAGGCACGCCCCGCCACGGCGTCGCCGGTGGCGTAGCCGATCCTGGCCTCGACGAGCAGGGGGTCGAGAACGGCGCGGTCAGGCGCGCGTGCGGGCTCGGCCGGGGTGAGCGCGGGAACGTGTCCAAGCTGCCGGCGCGCGGCGGGCGACCAGCCGTCCCGCGCGCAGCCGAGCATGGCGACGGCGTCCGCCACGCGGCCTTCGGCCAGGTGCAGCCAGGCTGCGGCCAGGCTTGCCACCGCGCCGGCCGCCCAGTCCTCGCACGCGCGCAGGCCGAGGTCTACCCGGCGCAGCTCCGCCCGCACCTGGGCCAGTTCATGGCGCTCCAGGTGGACCAGGGCGAGCGCGATGTCGGCGGGCACGCTCACCGGTGCTCCGGTGTCCGCGTCGCAGCACGCGGTCCCCGGGTCAGCCTGCGCCGCCTTCCCGGCGAGCTCGCCTGCCCGCACGAGCCGGCCGCGCAGCGCCTGCGCCAGGGCGAGCCGGCCGAGGCAGCCTGCCCGCACCGCGGCGGCCGGCTGCGGGCACGGCAGGTCCAGGGCCTGCGCGAGAGCCTGTTCCGCGTCGTCGAACCGGCCAGCCCACAGCGCCGCCTCGCCCTCGCTCGAGCGCGCGCGCGGCGCGAGCTCCTGATGGCTGGACAGCACATCGGCGGGCAGCTGGGTCAGCACCCGGCCCTGCTCAGCCGCGGCCGCGGCGAGCCCGGGCACGTCTCCGTCGCAGCGGGCCAGGCCGAACCTGACGAGCGCGGCGGCCAGCCGCGACGTGAGCTCGGCGTCCGTGGGCAGCCGCCGCAGGATGTCGTCCGCGCGGCCGAGCCAGCTGGCGGCCGATCGGCGATCATGACGCGCGACGGCCAGGGCGGCGGCGGTCACGCAGTCCCTGGACTGGACATGCCCCGCAGGCGCGGGAAGATCGGCCAGGCCCTGGATCAGGGCCTGGCTGCGATCGGGATCAAGCAGGCGGCTCACCGCGAGTTCGTCGACGACGATCCGCGCGGCGAGCTGGCCGTCGCCCGCGCTTGCGGCGTATCGCACGGCGTCGGCCAGCTGCCCGCGCTGGCGGTGCCATTCGGCGGTGCGCCGCAGCAGGCGGGCGAGCAGGGCGGGGTCCTCCTCCCTCAGCCTCGCCTGCAGCACGGCGCGAAAGAGCGGGTGGTACCGGTACCAGCCGCCGCCGGCCGGCTGGAGGAACACGTTGGCGCGCACGAGCTCCGGCAGGGACGCCATGCCGCGGCCGGCGCCGCGGTCCGCCAGCACCCGCGCCAGGTCGGGCGTGACCTGCTCGGGCACGCTGGTGCGCAGCAGGACGTCCCGCGTTGCCCTGGGCTGGCTGTCGTATGCCTCGCTGGTCAGGTAGCCGGCTATCAGCTGGTCGACGTCGCCGGGGCCGGCGGTCCCCGCGGCGGGATCGCCGCGCAGCGCGATCGCCACCAAGCGCAGCCCGGTCACCCAGCCTTCCATCCTCTTCACCAGCGGCATCAGCGCCTCCCGGTACGCCGCGACGTCGTGCCGCTCGAGCAGCAGCCGGGTCTCGGGGCCGGTGAAGGCGAGCTGGCCGGCGCGGATCTCGGTGAGATCCCCGGTCAGCAGGTACCGATGCAGGGGCAGCGGCTGCTCGGCGCGGGTGCCGGCCACGACGCGCAGCCCTGGTTTGGCATGCCGCAGCAGGTAGCCGAGTCCGGCGGCAAGCTCAGGCGCGCGGAGCAGGTGCAGGTCGTCAAGCACGAGGACGGCGGGCGGCCGCTGCGCGGCCAGCGCCGGTGCGATCAGCAGCGGCCCGTCGCCGCCGCCGGCGGATCCGGCGGCGGCCGGGCAGATGCCTGCCCGGCCGAGCGCGGCCGCGAGGTTGCGCCAGAAGCGGCCGGCGGTGTTGTCGTAGTCGTCCAGCGTGAGCCAGGCGACCGGACCGGGCCACGGGCTGGCCGCCAGCCACTGGGCGAGGGCCGTGGTCTTGCCCGCTCCGGGCGGGCCGGAGACCACGGTGACCGTCCCCTGCTGCACGCCCTTGTCGATGCACCTGTCGATTCTCGGGCGCGGCACGAGCCAGCCCGGCAGTTCCGGCGGTGACAGCTTCGCCGTCAGCAGCGGCTCAGGGATGTCAGGCATCTGTCGTGGTCCGCGAACGTGCCGCCGGCGGCTGTCCCGCGTTTGCCGCGTTTCCCGCGTTTGCCGCGTTTGCCGCGTTTCCCGCGCGCCTGCCGGCGGTCCCGGCCGCGGGCGGGAAGACCGCGACCGCGGACCGCCGGCGGTCCGTCACCTGGCGCCTGGTCAGCTTTGCGGGACCTTCCCGCCGTGCAGTGCCTCCTGCAGCTGCTCCTCGCCTTCCTTCGTCAGCGAGGTCTTCAGCACGGTGCCGCCGTACTTGCTCAGCGCCTCGACCGCCTTGTCCGGGGTCACCTTCTCGACCATGAGGAACAGCGCGGACGTTCCCGGCTTGACGAGATCGCGGACCTGGTCCTGGAACTCCTTGTTGACCCCGGACTTGGTGATCTTCCC
>JASHPP010000590.1 GCA_030038035.1 Trebonia sp. | reverse complement strand
ACTCCGGTTCGGCTTCGCAGGCCGGGCTTTCCGGCCACTGTGCACACCTGGGTGTCGTGTACTAATCACGGTACCGGCTCCACCGTACTGGCTGCCTGCCGCGCGCCGGCGATGATTGAACCCGGCCTCGCAGGGAACCTTGAGGTTGCGAGAGCAGGATGGGGAGGGTGAATCGTGTTCTACGCAAAGGTAAACGGCCAGGCCAGCGATCCAGGCAGTTTCGCCGCACGGGCTAGGGGCTTTGGCGCCAGCGCCGCCCAGGGGGTAGGCGGCGCGGCCCAGACGGCGGCCATGGGAGTCAGCAAGGGCGTCCGCCAGGGCGTATACAGCGTGCGCGTCTGGGCCGCGCCGCGCCTGGAGAGCGCCGCCGGGTATTGCACGACGACCGCCGCGCCCAAGGTCTCCTCGGCGCTGCTGGTCACCGCCAGGCAGCTGCGTCCCGAGGACATGACCAGGAAGAAGGGGCACTCGGTCCTCACCTGGTCGATCCTCGCCGCGTCCGTCCTCGCGGCGGCGGGTGCCGTGGCCGCGATCGTGCGGTACCGGTACCGCGCGACGGCGGATGTCGAGGCCGAAGAGGACTTCGAGGTCGTCAGCCCGGCCGGGGGCGGGACAGCCGGCATGCCGGCGGAAGGCGCGGCGGGCGAGTCCCGTGCCGCCGATTCCACCGCGACCGGCACCGATGCCGAAGTGAACGGGCGGGTTTCTGCGTCTGGCTGGTGACACCGGGCCGCAGGTGGTCTCTTGACACCGTGCGGATGCACGTTCATGTTGAATACGGAATCCGTGTCCCACTCCGGGAGGAACGTCATGACTGGGTGGGACGTGGAGCTTGCGGAGCTTAAGGCGGAATTTCCCGGATGGCACGTCTGGCGTAGCAATGCCGGGCGCTGGTGGGCCACTCGCACCGGGACCGTGCTGCGCCGCGACGAACTCGGTGCCGGGCGAGTGATGACAGTGGACGCGGATGACGCCGCCGCACTCCGCGATGAGCTTCTCCTGCAGGCCCGGCTCGATCAGGAGATCGCCGGATAACCGTCACGCCTTAACGGGTTCTGAGTTTTGCCTTAACACGTTCTGAAGAGCCAATCGGATACGGTCAGTCAGTCCGTCAGGACGACAAAGGGAAAGCACTTCCGTCGATATCGGGACTACATCGATCAACGGAGTGAATACCGTGAGTGACCGGAACATACGGACCGCCGGCCGAACCCGGTGGCTCGTCTGGACCGCGGCGGCCTGCATCACCGTTTCGCTTGTCGTGATGATCGCGATCTCCGTCGCGGGTCCGTCTATCAGCGTGCCGGCGATGGCGCACACCACCGGGGCGCCGCCGTGGTGGGTGTCGCTTGGCCTGCCGGGCGATGTGGTCCTGTTCACCTTGTGGGGCGCGGCCGTGGTGGCGGCGGTGGGCGTCGGTGCCGGGCTGCTCGCGGTGGCGCGAGGCGCGCGCCCGCGAGTGCGCCCGCTGCTCGCGGTTTCGTTCATCGCGGTCGCCGCGTTCGTGGTGCTGCCGCCGGCCGGCACCACCGATACGCAGTCCTACGCGATCGACGGCAACATGGTGGTCCTCGGGCACAGCCCCTACGTCGACACGCCCAGGCAGATGGTCAAGCTGGGCGACGTCATGGCGGTGAACAGCCCGGTCACCTGGCAGCACTCGCTGTCGGACTACGGCCCGCTTGCCACCGCGGAGGAGTGGGTGTCGGCCGAGCTCGGCGGCTCCTCGATCGCGCAGATCACGTTCTGGCTGAAGCTGTGGGTGGCGGCGGCGTTCGCCGGCGTGACGCTGCTGCTGGACACGCTGCTCCGCGGCGATCCGGCCAGACGGCTGCGCGCCCACCTGCTGTGGTCGCTGAACCCGCTGGTGATCTGGGAGATCGTGGCCAGCGGGCACATCGACGGCCTGGCTGTCGCAGTCGGCGTCGCCGGGCTGGTGGTGTTGCGGTTCGGCCCGCACGAGAAAGCCCCGTCGATGGCGCGCTGCGTGGGTGCCGGGGCGCTGATCGGTGCCGCCGTTGCCGTCAAGTCGCCGTTCGTGCTGTTCGCGCTTGGCGCCGCGTGGGCGCTGCGGCGTTCACCCGCCGCGATAGCGTGGCTGGCGGCTGGCTTCGTGGCGGTGATCGTCCCGTCGTACGCGATCGCCGGAGCGCCCGCGGTGAAGGTGCTCTTCCAGCGCGGGAACCAGGTGACGTGGGACAACCTCTACCAGGTCTTCTACCGGCCGTTCGGAGTGGAGAGGTTCGGCTCGGACCAGACACCGGCGCACCTGGTGACGATCGCCTTGCTCTTGTTCATCGCCGTGGCGCTGCTCGCGCTGTTCCGGATGCCGAACGCGGTCCCAGAGTTGCCCGCCGTGACCCCGGCGCTCGCGCTGAGCCTGGGCTGGATCTTCTTCTGGCCGTACCAGCGCCCGTGGTACGACGTCATGATCATCGCCCTGCTTGCGCTCTACCCGCCTTCGTGGCTCGACGGGGTGGTTCTCGTCCGGCTGTGTTTCGGCGCCATCACCTACATGGAAGCCACGGCATTGTCGCACCATCTATGGCTGCAGCGCGTGCAGCTCTTCGAGGGCGAGTGGATAACGTCGAGCGTGCGCATGCTGTGCGCGGCGGCGCTGCTGTGGATGTGCATATCCGGGCGCTGGGGACTGCGTCCGAGCAAGCCGTCCGCGGACGTCCGGCCGCCGGTGCTGCAACCGCAGACCTAGTGTTGCTGTGGATAACCGTGTGCACACCGGTGTGTACAACTCTGTGGATAAGCAGTATCCGCGCTAAGCTTTCTCTCAGTTCTGGCGCGCATCGTTGTGTTGATATGGGTTGGCTGGGCGCCGGGGAGGCGATCGCGGATGAACCCCCATGACGGCTTCGGCGAAGACTTCGGGCGGGACGAAGACCTCGACGCCGACATGATCACGATGAACCCGCCGCGCTGGCAGCGCTGGCGGCCCCGCCGGCCGGTCGCGATCGCGGGCGTGGCGATCGTGGCACTGGCCGGCGGTGCGGGCGTCGGCTACGCGGCCACGCACACGCTCACCGCGAAGGGCGCCACGGACACCGTGGCGGTCGGCGCGGCGAACTCGGCTGCCTCCCCAGGCCCGGCCGCGAGCGCGCCGGCGTCTGGTCCTGGCGCCCGCCCGGGCCGGCGCGGGTTGGGCGGCGAGTTCTTCTTCGGCGGCGGGGCACTCGCCCTCGGCGGACTCGGCGGCGTGCTGCACGGCGAAGTCACCGTGCCCAAGTCGGGCGGCGGCTATCAGACCATGGACGTGCAGGACGGCACGGTCACCGCGGTGAGCTCAACTTCGGTGACCGTGAAGAGCGCCGACGGGTTCACCGCGAGCTACGCGGTGACCAGCAAGACCGTGGTCGACGCGCAGGCGGCGGGGATCGGGTCGGTGAAGAAGGGCGACACGGTCTTCGTGGTGGCGACCGTCAGCGGCTCGACGGCCACCGCGGCCAGCATCACCGACGTGACCGCGGTTAAGGCGGGCCGTGCGTCGTTCAAGTTCCCGACGCCGCCGGCCCAGCCGCCGAGCGCGTGAGGTAGCGCGCCGGCCACTGGCAGTCGATGAACGCGCCGAGGAGCGCGGTCAGCGGTCCTGCCGCCTCGATGGCCGACGGGCGGGCCACGCCGAAGGCCACCGCCTCCGTCACGGGCCCGGCCAGCCGCCACTGCGGCTCGTCGGGTGCGCACAGCCACTGATCCCGGTCGGCCCGCGCCCGTATCGCGGCGCATGCGTGGGTGGCCAGGGCGCCCGGGCTGATCCCGGAATCGATCACGGCCGCCCGCACGGCGACGGCCCCGTCCACCGCGTGCGCCGTCGCGCACTGGCTCACCCGGGCAGGAAGCTCCCTGAACCGGGCGAGCCGGGCCGGGGTTGGCACCGGGACCGGCCAGCCCGCCAGGTGCGCGAGCACCGCCAGTTCCGCCCACGCGCGCACCCAGGGGAGTTCGTCAAGCGCGCGCTGCGCGATCCGCATGTCCCGAAGCGTGCACGGACGGCCGGTGCATTCGCCGCCGCAGGTGGCCGAACGCGGGTTCACCACGGTCCGCGCGTCGACCGTGCGCGGGTCAGTCGCCGCCTCCCGTTCGGTGCCGTCATTGATTTTCACCAGGACCGGAAAGTCCATCCCGTCGGCAAACACCGCGGCCTGCCCAGGCGGCAGCGTGACGATGAAGCGGGACTGCTCCGGCGTCGCGTTCATCGTCGCGCCGACCGCGTCGCGATCGTCGGCCGCGGGGAGGCGGTGGGTGATCTTCACGGCGGTGTTCTTGATCACGTCGGGGAGCAGGCGGGCCGGGATCTGCTCGGCGATGACCAGGCCCTCGCCGTAGGCGCGGATCTCCGCGAGCAGCCCGGCGAACATCTCGACGGCATACCCGGCCGCCCCCGGCGCCCCCGGCGCCCCCGGCGCCTCGGACCGGCGCAGCAGGCGGTGCGCCTCCTCGATCACGGTCAGGTGGCTGAGGACGGAACCGCCGGCCGCGGCTGGCGCCGCGGCACGGTGCGTCAGCCGCAGGTGCTCGGCAAGCCGGATGATCAGCGCGCCCATCAGGAACGCCTTGTCCCTGTCGTCTCCGACGTCCTCGATCTCCAGCACGACGTTCGTTCGCAGCAGCAGGCGGAAGTCGATCTGGTGCCCGCCTTCGAGAAACCGGCCCGCGGTGCCATGCCGCAAGCTCGCCAGCCGGACCCGGATGAAGCCGAGCACGTCGTCGGTCACCCGCTGGCTGTAGCCGATCTCGGTGACCACCCGCTCGGCCGCGCGCTGCAGGTCGGTGAGCGCCGGATAGCCGGCCGGCGCGC
>JASHPP010000589.1 GCA_030038035.1 Trebonia sp. | reverse complement strand
GCGGTCCTCGACCGGATCGAGGCGGACCTGGCGCTCGGCGAGGCGAGCGGGCTGATCGGCGAGCTGCGGGAGCTGGCCGCCGCCGATCCGCTGGCCGAGCGCCCGCCCGCCCTGCTCATGCGGGCACTGGCCGCGGCCGGCCGCCAGGCCGACGCGCTCGCCGTCTACGCGCAGGCAAGGGAGCTGCTCGCCGACCGGCTCGGGGTCGACCCGTCTCCCCAGCTCGAGGAGGTCTACCTCGCCGTACTCCGGCAGGAGGTCCCGCGCCAGCCACCCGTCGCGGCCGCCGCTCCTTCCCTTTATCCCGAACGGACAGCGGCGGCTGCCCCGGCGCCAGCTCCTGCGCCGGCGGGCGCTGGCCGGCTTTCCGGCGGGCAGCGCCCGCCGACCAGCTTCGTCGGCAGGGACGACGACGTCCGCGGCGTGCTGAAGAAGCTGGCGGAGGAACGGCTGGTCACGCTCACCGGGCCCGGTGGCGTCGGCAAGACGCGGCTGGCGGCCGAGGCGGCTGCCCGGCAGGGCGCTCCGGCGTGGTTCGCGGAGCTGGCCCCGGTCAGCGAGCCCGCCGAGGTGCCGTACGCGGTGCTCGACGCGCTCGGCCTGCGCGAGCGGGTGATCGCCCGGCACGGCGCGGACGCCGGCGCGGCCGACCCGGTGGACCGGCTCTGCGACGCGCTCGCCGGCCGGGACGCGGTGCTGGTCCTCGACAACTGCGAGCACGTGATCGAGGTGGCCGCCCGGCTGGCCGGGCGGGTCCTGGCCGGCTGCGCGCGGGTGCGGATCCTGGCGACGAGCAGGGAGCCGCTGCGCATCGACGGGGAGACCCTCTGGGTCGTCTCCCCGCTGGCCGTCCCTCCCGTCCCGCCCGGATCCGCGGCCGATGCCGCGGATCCGGGCGCCCCTGGCGCCCCGGATGCGCTCGCCCCCGCCGCCCCCGCCGTCCCTGGCGCTCCCCGAGCGGAGGCCGGCGATATCTCCCTCTATCCGGCGGTCCGGCTGTTCCGCGACCGGGCGGCCGCCGTGCTGCCGTCCTTCGCGGTCGACGCGGGCAACGCGCCCGCGGTGGCGCGGATCTGCCGGGCGCTTGACGGGATGCCGCTGGCCATCGAGCTGGCGGCGGTCTGGTCCCGCACGCTGACGCCCGCCCAGCTGGCCGAACGGCTCGACGACCGGTTCGCGCTGCTCACCGGCGGCAGCCGGACCGCGCTGCCCAGGCACCAGACGCTGCGCGCGGTCGTCGAGTGGAGCTGGAACCTGCTGTCGGAGCCGGAGCGCGTGCTGGCACGGCGCCTGGCGGTCTTCCCGGGCGGCGCCACGCTGGCCGCGGCCGAGCAGGTGTGCGCCGGCTCGGGGCTGTCCGGTGCGGCCGTGCTGCCCGCGCTGTCCGGCCTTGTCGGCAAGTCGATCCTCACCGCGGCCGACGGCGCGGGCGCTTCCGGGTCCCGGTACCGCATGCTGGAGACCGTGCGCGCCTACGGCCTGGAGCAGCTGGCGGCAGCGGGGGAGGAGACCGCGGTCAGGGACGCGTTCGCCGCCTGCTACCTGGGTTTCGCCGAGGCCGCCGATCCGCTGCTGCGCACCGCCGAGCAGGCACGCTGGTTCCGCGAGCTGACCGCGGAGCAGGACAACATGTACGCGGCCCTGCGCTGGGCGATCGGCCGCGGCGACGCGCCCGGCGCGCTGCGCTTCGTGCGGGCGCTCGGCTACTACTGGATCCAGCGCGGTCGGGGCGAGGGGGACACGCTGGCCCGCGAGGTCCTGCAGCTGCCGCCGCCCGCCGAGTCGCTGCTGATCGCCGAGGCGCGGGTGGTGTGCGCGGTCATGTCGATCAGCGCGTCCCTGGAGATCGACGCCGTCCGGGAGCCGCTCGCCGAGGCGCTCGCGAGCATGCACAGGTGCGCCGCGGGCAGCGCGGCCATCCACCCGATCGCCGCGATGGGCGAATCCATGGTGGCCATCTACGACGGTGACGCCGCTGGCGCCCTCGCCCTGATCGGTGGGTACACCACTGCGGACGATCCCTGGCTGCGGGCCGCCGCGCGCATGTTCCGCTCGGCCTACACCGCCATGTTCGGCCAGCTGGACGGCGTGGAAGCCGACTGCGCGGCGGCGCTTGCCGAGTTCCGGTCGATCGGCGACGCGTGGGGGGTCGCGATGTCGCTCATGCAGCTCGCCGAGTTCGCCGAGCTGCGCGCGGATCACGCGGCGGCGGTGGCCGCGCTCGAAGAAGCCGAGCAGATCGGCCGCACGCTGGACGCGTGGGGGGACATGGCGTACATCGCCGGCATGCTGGCCGTCGCGCGGGCGCGGGCAGGCGACATCGACCGCGCCGATGACGACCTGCGCCGGGGCGAGCGTTCCGCGGCCGGGCACGCCGCGGTCCTGGCGAGTGAGTGGTTTCACCTCACGCGCGCCGAGCTGGCCTGGCGGGCGGGGGACCTGCCCGCGGCGGCGCGCAGCTGCGAGCTCGCGCTGGCATCGCTGAAGAACAGGCAGGCGCGGTGGTGGCTGTCGCTGCGATCCCAGGTCGAGACGAGGCTCGCCCTGGTCGTGCTCGAAGAAGGCGACACGGCCCGCTGCCGGGAGCTGCTCGCCGCGGCGCTGCCCGCCGCCCGCGACTGGGTGGAGCTCCCGCCGCTGGCCGCGCTGATCGACGCCGCGGCCGCGCTCGCCCTCCACGGCAGGCGCGCCGCCGGCGCGGACCCGGGCGCCGGCGCGGACCTGGCCGCCACGCTGCTCGGCGCCGCCCACTCGATCCGCGGCGCGTTCGACGAGAGCAGCCTGGCCGCTCCGCGGGTGCGGGCGGCGGCCAGGCGGGCACTCGGCGAGCCGGGGTTCGACGCCGCCTACTCCCGCGGCAGTAAACTCAGCCGCGACCAGGCGCTTGAGCTGACCGCGCGGACCATATCGGCGTGACGTGCCGCCGCCGTGGCTAGGTCCGGCGGCGGTAGGCGGCCACCGCGAGCGGGGCGAACACGAGGAAGATGCCCAGCGCCCACAGCAGCGACTTGACCACCGGGCCGGCCGCAGGGCCGGCGGCCGGGCCGCCGGCCAGCAGGGCGCGTTCCGCCTCGGTCAGGTAGGTGATCGGGTTGACCTTCACGAACGCCTGCAGCCAGCCCGGCATCGTCGTCAAGGGCACCAGCAGGTTGCTGCCGAAGACCAGCGGGAACATCGCGAGGAACCCGAAGAGCTGGACCGACTGCGGCGTCTTCACCAGCAGCCCGATCAGCGCGGAGAACCAGCACATGGCGAGGGCGAACAACAGCAGCAGCAGGCAGCCGGCGGCCGCCGAGATCGGGCTGGTGCCGATGCGGAACCCCAGGATCATCCCGAAGCCGAGCGTCACCGCGACCGAGATGACGTAGCGGACCATGTCGCCGAGCACCGCCCCGGCCAGCGGCGCCCAGCGGGCGATCGGCAGGCTGCGGAACCGGTCGAAGACGCCGGTGGTGATGTCCTGGTTGAGCATGAAGCCGGTGCCCAGGGTGGCGAACACCACGGTGAGCACGAGGATGCCCGGCAGCTCGAACTGCAGGTACGTGTGGGTGTTCCCGGAGATCGCGCCGCCGAACACGTAGGTGAACAGCAGCAGGTACATGATCGGCGTCAGGCTCAGCCCGAACAGGTCCTCGGCGTTCGTCTTGATCTTCAGCACACTGCGCCAGGTCAGCGTCAACGAGTTCCGCAGGCCCGTCGCGGGGCTGAGCCGGCGGGCCGGTGCGGGGGCGGGTGCGGGGGCGAACGTCGTCGTCATCGGGAGCTCCCGTTCATCTCCGGTACCTGCAGGTCGTCGCCGGCCTCGGGCTCGCCGGCCCCGGCCTCGGGCTCGCGGCGCCCCGTGAGGACCAGGAAGACTTCGTCCAGGCTGGCCCTGCGGAGCGCGAACTCGCTGAGCTCGATGCCCCTGTCGTCGAGTGCGCGGACGATCACCGGCAGCTGCCTGCCGTCGGCGACCTGGACGGTCACCCGCCCCGACTCCTCGCCGACGACGGGCACCGCCGCCGTCAACTCCGCGAGCAGCGCCGCGACCGCGCCGAGGCTGGCGCGGTCGGCCGGGGTGACCTCGAGCACCTGCTGGCCGGTCCTGGCCTTCAGCTCATCGGGCGTGCCTGTCGCGATCACGGTCCCGTGGTCGATGACCGCGATGTCGTGCGCGAGCTGGTCCGCCTCGTCCAGGTACTGCGTGGTGAGCAGCACGGTCGTGCCGTCCGCGACCAGGCCGCGCATCATCGCCCACACCTCGTTCCTGCTGTGCGGGTCGAGCCCGGTCGTCGGCTCGTCAAGGAACAGCACCCGGGGCCGCCCGACCAGGCTGGCGGCCAGGTCCAGCCTGCGCCGCATCCCGCCGGAATAGGTCTTCACGATCCGTCCCGCCGCGTCGGACAGCTCGAAGCGCTCGAGCAGTTCGGCGGCACGGGCGCGCGCGGCGGCGCGCGAGATGCCGAGCAGCCGCCCGATCATGATCAGGTTGTTGGTCCCCGACAGGCCCTCGTCCACCGACGCGTACTGCCCGGTGAGCCCGATCAGCTGCCGCACCCGGTGCGCGTCGCGCTGGACGCTGTACCCGCAGACGCGCGCCTCGCCGCCGTCCGGCCGAAGCAGCGTGGCGAGGATCCGGACGGCGGTCGTCTTGCCGGCGCCGTTCGGCCCGAGCAGGCCGAGCACGGTCCCCGCGCGCGCCGTCAGGTCCACGCCCGCCAGCGCCGTCGTCTTGCCGAACCGCTTGACGAGCCCGCGTGCCTCAACGGCGTAGGTTTCTTCTGCCATACCGCCATGGTCCACCCGTCCGCTGTCAGACCCCGCACGAACCGCTGTCACCCCGCCCGCGCCGCTGTCATCCCGCGCACCGGCCGACCCGGCTATTATGCGGCGGAGAGCACATCCCATTCGCGGCAGTCAGGGAGGCCCGGCATGGCGGACAGCGACATGGCGTGGGCCAAGGTTGACCCCACGTATGTCCCGCCGGAGATCGACACGACCAAGCCAAGCGTGGCGCGGGTCTACGACGCCATCCTCGGCGGCAAGGACAACTTCGCGGTGGACCGCGCGGTCGCCGAGCAGGCGGTCAGGGCGATGGGCGACGGCGGCAGCGGAGCTCGCCTCAACCGGGCGGCGCTTGGGCGCGCCGTGCGGTTCATGTCCGGCCTGGGCATCGCCCAGTTCCTCGACCTCGGCTCCGGCCTGCCCACCGCGCAGAACACCCACCAGATCGCCCAGGCGGTCAACCCCGCCGCCCGCGTGGTGTACGTGGACAACGACTACAGCGCCTACATCCACGGCCTGGCGCTGCTCGTGGACAACGCCTCGACCACCGTCGTCCTCGGCGACGTCAGGGACCCGGACAAGCTGCTCGCGACGCCAGGGGTCGCCGACTTCCTCGACTTCGCCCAGCCGGTCGGCCTGATCCTCAACGCCGTCATCCACCACGTCCTGGACGAGGAGGACCCCTACGGCATCGTCTCCAGGTACAAGGAGGCGCTGGTACCAGGCAGCTACATGCAGCTGACTCACTTCTGCGACGCCTCCGCGGAGGCCCGGGCGAACGAGCAGGTGCTGCGGCAGAGCCTCGGCCGCGGGCAGACGCGCAGCCGCGAGCAGATCGTGCGGTTCTTCGACGGCCTCGACCTCGTGGAGCCCGGCGTGGTCTTCCTGCCGCTGTGGCGTCCCGAGGAGCCGGTGCCGCTGCCGCTTGACACGGGCAGCACGCTCATGCTTGGCGGCGTCGGCCGCAAGCCCTGACCTGCGGCGCGGCCGTTCAGCGCGCGCCGGCCCGGGCCCCGTCAGCGCGCGGCGACCGCCGCGGCGTCCGCGATCTGCGCGGTCAGGCCGTGCACCAGCCTGGCGCCTTCGGCGACCTCGTGCCGCATGGTGAAGATGGCGATCAGCCGCTGCCCGCCCAGGTCGGGCTCCTGCCCGGGAACGCGCGGCCACGGATGGGTGATCTCGGCGATCTTGGCCTTCATCCCGTCGAGCCGCAGGCCGGCCTCGGCGACCGGCCACTGGTCGAGCGGGTGGCCGCCGTCGGCGCCGGTCATGGCGGGCTGGTGCGTGACGACGGTCTCGATGGCCTGGTTGAACGCGCGCCGGGCGTCCGAGTACTGCACGCTCGCCAAGATCGCGTGCCCCCACCCGAGCGCGCTGGTGATGAAGACGTCACCGGGCGTGCCCGCGGGCTGCACCCGCGCGAGCCGGAACGCCGCCGGCGTACATCGCGAGCCACGCCCGGCGAACGCGAGCACGGCGTCGGGGCGGCCCCGGCCGTCGCCGGTCACGGCGTGCACGGCTGCCCAGTCCCACGCCGGTGTCAGCGAGGCCAGCACCGCCGGGTTCCTGAACCGGTAGCCGCTCGCCCCGGCCGGCTCGCACCGCGACAGCGGCGCCGCGAACTGCAGGTCGCCGCCCGGCATGCCGTGCCCGGCGGCGAACAGCGCGCCGCGCGCCGCCTCGAGCAGGATCCACCTGACCGAGTTGTCCCCGGCCCGGTAGGCGTCCGCCGCCGCGCCGGTCCAGTACAGGTGGGCGCTGACCGCCAGCGCGGTGAGCGGCGCATGCCTGGCAAGACGGCGCTGGCCGCAGGCCGCCTGGCGCAGCGTGCAGCCGAGCCCGCCGAACTCGGCCGGCAGCGCGACGTTCAGGTAGCCGACGTCGCCGAGCTTGGCGATGTCCCTGGTCATTGCCGCGGCGACATCCGCGCCGGCCGGGATGCTGTCCGGCAGCCCGCCCGAGTCCCTCAGCGTCCCGCCAAGCCGCTCCAGCAGTCCGTCGGAGAGCAGGTCACGAGGCCTGATCGCTGCCATGGACCGGTTCCCTCCCTGGAGATTGCTCCGTCAAGGACATCACGCAAGCAAAGATAAGTCAACTTTGTTGATGGGAAATATATGCTTTGTTCGGACACCACAACGATCCGCGCTCTCCGCCTCAGCGCGGACCCGTGCCGAGGACGCGCACCGGGCGCCCTGCGGCGAAGGCGGCGATGTCCTCGACGGCGTCGCCGTAGAACGCCCGGTATCCATCATCGGTCACATATCCCACGTGCGGGGTCAGCACTGTCCGCGGGGCCACGCGCAGCGGATGTCCCCCCGGCAGCGGTTCCTCATCATAGACGTCAAGCGCGGCACCCGCGATAGCCCCGGCGTGCAGGGATGCGAGCAGAGCGTCCTCGTCGACGATCGGCCCGCGGGAGGTGTTCACAAGGAACGCGGTGGGCTTCATCAGCCCCAGCTCGCGCGCGCCGATCAGCCCGGCCGAACGCTCGCTCAGCTTGTAGTGCACGGTGATCACGTCGCTGACGGCGAACAGCTCGTCCTTGCCGACCGGGCTCACGCCAGCCTCCGCGGCGACCGCCGGCGACAGGTTCTGGCTCCACCCGAGCACCTCCATGCCGAACGCCAGCCCGACCGCCGCCACCCGCCGGCCGATGGTGCCCAGCCCCACCACGCCAAGCGTCCGGCCGCGCAGCCCGAACCCCACCGTCTGCTGCCAGCCCCCCGCGCGGATCCGCCGGTCCTCTTCAGGCACGTGCCGGACGAGCGCCAGGATCAGCGCCCAGGTCAGCTCGGGGGTGGCCCCGGCGCTGCCGCGGGTGCCGCACACGGTCACGCCGGCCGCGTCCGCCGCCGCCAGGTCGATCGACGCGTTCGCCATCCCGGTCGTGACCAGCAGCCGCAGCCCGGGCAGCAGCCGGATGCGCTCGGCGGTGAACGGGGTGCGCTCCCGCATCGCCACGATGACGTCGAACGGCCGCAGTTCGGCCACCAGGTCGGCGGTGTCGGCGATGTGGGCGTGGAACGGCGTCACCTCCGCCGCGTCCAGGGCCGTCCAGTCGGCGCTGGCCAGGGCCACCCGCTGGTAGTCGTCGAGGATGGCGATGCGCAAGTCAATTCCTCCAAACGGTCCGTGGCGACTCTATCCGCCGCGCCCGTCCGCAGTCAGCACGGGCGACCCGGCTGATACGGTCTGTCCCATGACTTGGCTGGACACCCTCGCCGACAAGGCCCTGGACCGTGAGCTCCCCACGAGGCAGGAGGCGCTGGC
>JASHPP010000588.1 GCA_030038035.1 Trebonia sp. | reverse complement strand
GGCCCGGCGGCCAGCGCCCGGCCCAGGCCGGCGAGCGCGCCGACCTGCCCGGCGAGCTCGGCTACCCCCGCGCCGAGCTCGTCCATGCTGGCCATCACCGCGTCGCCGCGGTCGAGCTGCGCGTTCGCCCGGTCGACCGCCGCGTTGGCGCGGGCGAGCACCGCCTGCTGGCCTGCGCGCGTCTCGCGCACCAGCGTGGCCGCGTCGCCGAGCACCCGCGTCAGGCGCACGGCCAGGTACACCCCCGTGCCGGCGAGCACGGCGAAACTCACCGCCGCGATCAGCGCGGCGACACCGGTCAGGCTCATGCTGGCTCTCCCGCGACGTCTGGCCCCGTGGTCATTCCCCGTCCCCTTCGCTGGCATCGCCACCGCCGGGCCCGCCACCTGATTCAGCACGCAGGATCTCGCGAATCAGCCGGGACCGTTCGGAAAAGCGGTTTTCCATGCCGTGGTCAGTGGGCTCGTAGTAAGTACGGCCAGTCACCACGTCGGGCGCGTACTGCTGCGCCGCGATGCCCTCGGGCAGGTCGTGCGGGTACACGTACCCGTCGCCGTGCCCGAGGCGCTTGGCCCCAGCGTAGTGCGCGTCGCGCAGGTGCGCTGGCACCGCCCCGATCAGTCCGGCCCGCACGTCCGCCTGGGCGGCGCCGATCGCCTTGACCACGGCGTTGGACTTCGGTGCCAGCGACAGGTGGATCACCGCCTGCGCCAGGTTGATCCGCGCCTCTGGCAGGCCGACGAACTCGACCGCGTGGGCGGCCGCGACGGCCGTCTGCAGCGCGGTCGGGTCGGCCATCCCGATGTCCTCGCTCGCGTGCACGATCAGCCGCCTGGCGATGAACCGCGGGTCCTCCCCCGCCTCGATCATCCGCGCGAGGTAGTGCAGCGCGGCGTCCGCGTCGCTGCCCCTGATCGACTTGATGAACGCGCTGATCACGTCGTAGTGCTGGTCCCCGTCACGGTCGTAGCGGACCGCGGCCCGGTCGACGGCGCGCTCCAGGGCCTGGGTGTCGATGGCCGCCGAGCCGAGGGCGGCCGCCTCCAGGTAGGAGAGCGCCCGCCGCCCGTCGCCGCCGGCGAGCCGGACCAGGTGCTCTCGGGCGTCGTCCGCGAGCGTGACGTTCCCGGCCAGGCCGCGCTCGTCGGCGAGGGCGCGGGTGACCAGCTCGCGGATGTCGTCATCGGAAAGGGGCAGCAGGGTCAGCAGCAGCGAGCGCGACAGCAGCGGGGAGACCACGGAGAACGACGGGTTCTCCGTGGTGGCGCCGATGAAGCTCACCCAGCGGTTCTCGACGGCAGGCAGCAGCGCGTCCTGCTGGGTCTTGCTGAACCGGTGCACCTCGTCGATGAACAGCAGGGTCTGCCTGCCGGACAGGCCGAGCTCGCGCCTGGCCGCGTCGACCGCCGCGCGCACGTCCTTCACGCCCGCGGTCACCGCGGAAAGCTCGGTGAACTTCCTGCTCGTGACTTGGCTGACCACGTACGCGAGCGTGGTCTTGCCGGTGCCAGGCGGGCCCCACAGCAGCAGCGACATCGGCGCGTCGTTGTCGATGAGCTTGCGGAACGCCGTGCCCGCGGCGGTCAGGTGCGGCTGGCCGACCACCTCATCCAGCGTCCGCGGCCGCATCCGGACGGCGAGCGGCGCGGCCTGCCTGGTCGCGCGTTCCTCCGCCTCATCGAACAAACTGTCCACGAACTGAGCCTACTGCGCAGGAAGCCTCTCATAGTCATGCTCGTTATGCTGCGGCGCTGCCGTCCGGCGCCGGGTGGCGGCGCAGTCAGCAGAGCACGGCTGCGGGGATCCCCGCCAGCCGTGGTTCGCCAGCACGGCGGCGGTCATGGCCGCGGTCTCGCAGGTCTGGTGCCTGACGTGCTTCCAGCCGAATCGCAGAGTCTGCTTGCGCAGGGTGGCCGCGTGGTTGTCACGCTCGCGGTCGGTCCACCGGTCCTCTTGCGGGTGCGTGGACGCGCCGTCGAGTTCGACGAGCACCCCGTAGTCCTGGTAACAGCGGTCACGGAAGCCCTTGCTGCCGTCCAGCTTGGTGTAGGGCGTCTGACGCGCCGCCTTGGGGAGGCCGTGAGCTTTCTCGACGTCACGGTCGTAGTGGTACTCAAGCAGCGAGTGCGTGCCGTGCGCCGCCTCGGTGATGAGCACGTCCACGTCGCTTCGCCAGCGCAGCCGCCCGCGCAGCCGCGCGGTCGCGCGGAGCCTTCCCTCGCCGGTCAGCCGCCTGCCGAACGCGCGGGTGACCAGCGCGCACACCTCGTCGAACGTCCCGGCCTTGTCGATGAGGTCAAGCAGGGTGTCGTCGACGAGTGTCTGCGGCAGGACGCCGGGCGGGAAGCGCTGGCCGACGACCGTGCGCCGCGATGTGGAGATCCTCAGGCCCTCATATGGGGCAACTCGACGGGTGCGCGGCACCGAGAGGTGGACCAACGGTGCGGGCTTGTCGAGGAGCCGCTGGAGTTCGGCCGCGGTCTCGTGGCTAAGCACCGCGTCCGGGCCGGCGTACAGCACCGCCGCCCACAACCGGGCCTCGCGGGACACCGGGCCGCTGAACGTGACGTACACGCCAGGGTAGACGCGCTGCCATCGCCCTGTCGCGACCCGGTGGTCGATCGCGCCGTCCGACAGACCCGACCTGTGGGCCTGGGCCCGCGTAACAACTCCTGCCTGGTACCTCAGGAGTACCTCAAAGGGGACGTCCACGCCTCTTAGCATGCGTGGCGGTACCGACAAAACCGGCTCTGATCGATTAACGGGAAAGATCCTCCGACCCCCAGGTCCGAGGATCTTTCCCGTTGTCTGCGGAGGGTGGCTCAGGCGCCGGGCGGGGGGGCGGGCTTGGCGTCTATGCCGGCTTCCCGGCGCTGGGCGGGGGTTATCGGGGTGGGGGCGCCGGTCAGCGGGTCGGCGCCGCTGGCGGCCTTGGGGAAGGCGATCACGTCGCGGATCGTCTCCGCGCCCGCGAGCAGCATCACCACGCGGTCCCAGCCGAAGGCTATGCCGCCGTGCGGCGGCGGCCCGTACTTGAACGCGTCAAGGAGGAACCCGAACTGCGACCGCGCCTCCTGCGGCGACAGCCCGATCACGTCGAAGACGGCCTGCTGCATCGCCGGGCGGTGGATACGGATCGACCCGCCGCCGATCTCGTATCCGTTGCACACGATGTCGTAGGCGTCCGCCAGCGCCGCACCGGGCTGGTCGGCGAACTTGTCGGCCCATTCGGGCAGCGGGGCGGTGAACGGGTGGTGCACCGGCGTCCAGCCGCCCTCGTCGGTCTCCTCGAACATCGGCGCGTCGACAACCCAAAGGAACGACCACGCGGACTCGTCGACGAGGCCGCAGCGGCGGCCGATCTCCAGCCGCGCCGCGCCGAGCAGCTCCTGGGACGCCGCGGCGGCGCCCGCCGCGAAGAACACGGCATCCCCCGGCGTCGCGCCCACGGCCGCCGCCAGGCCGGCGCGCTCGGCGTCGGACAGGTTCTTCGCCACGGGCCCGCCGACGGAGCCGTCGCCGCCGATCAGCACGTAGGCCAGGCCGCGGGCGCCGCGCGACTTGGCCCAGTCCTGCCACCCGTCAAGCTCGCGCCGGGTCTGCGACGCCCCGCCCGGCATCACGACCGCGCCCACGTACGGCGCCTGGAACACCCGGAACTCCGTGCCGGCGAAGTGCTTGGTCAGGTCGGTCAGCTCGACGGCGAACCGCAGGTCCGGCTTGTCCGAGCCGTACCTGGCCATCGCGTCGGCGTATGTCATCCGCGGCAGCGGCCGCGGCACCCGGTAGCCGGCGAGCTGCTCCCACAAGGTCGCGACGATATCCTCGGCGACCGCGATCACGTCCTCGCGGGTCACGAACGACATCTCCAGGTCGATCTGGGTGAACTCCGGCTGCCGGTCCTTGCGGAAGTCCTCGTCGCGGAAGCAGCGCGCGAGCTGGTAATACCGCTCGAGCCCGCCGACCATCAGCAGCTGCTTGAACAGCTGCGGCGACTGCGGCAGCGCGTACCAGTTGCCGGGGCGCAGCCGGACCGGGACGAGGAAGTCGCGGGCGCCTTCGGGCGTCGACCGGGTCAGGTACGGCGTCTCGACGTTCACGAACCGGTGGTCGCGCATCGCGTCGCCGAGCAGGTAGGCCGCCTGGGAGCGGACGCGCAGCGCCCGCGCGGTCTCCTCGCGCCTGATGTCCAGGTAGCGGTACCTGATCCGGACGTCCTCGCTGACGTCGGCGTCGCCCTCGACGGGGAACGGCAGCGGGTCCGCCTCGCTGAGCACCTCCACGGTGTGCGCGTCCACCTCGACCGCGCCGGTGGCGAGCTCGGGGTTCTCGTTGCCGGCCGGGCGCACCCGCACCTCGCCGGTCACCCGGATGCAGAACTCCGCCCGCAGCTCGTGGGCGGTCGCCTCCTCGCCGCGCCACACGATCTGCACGATGCCGCTGGCGTCCCGCAGGTCGACGAACACCACGCCGCCGTGGTCGCGCCGCCGCGCCACCCAGCCCGCCAGTACGACCTGCTCCCCCGCGTGCTCGGCGCGCAGGGTCCCGGCCTCATGCGTCCTGATCACGATGACAACCTCTCAATCAGCCACGCCGTAGCCTCGCTCGCCGGCACGTCGCGCTGCTCGCCGTTTTCAAGATCTTTCATCCGAACGGTGCCGTGGCTTCTCTCCGCCTCCCCGATCAGCGCCGCGTACCGGGCGCCGGAGTGGTCGGCGGCTCTCATCGCGCCCTTCAGCGCCCGCGTGCCGAACGCCATGTCGGCCCGCACCCCGGCCCGGCGCAGCGCGGTGACCAGGGTCAGCACGTCCCGGTGAGTTCGCTCGCCGAGCGGCACGCCGAACACCTGGCAGCCGGTGCCCGGGTGGGCAGCGGCCGCGCCTCGTTCGGACTCGATGGCCAGCACGATGCGGTCAAGGCCGACCGCGAACCCGATGCCAGGCAGCGGCGGCCCGCCGATGTCCTCAGAAAGCCCGTCGTACCTGCCGCCGCCGCCGACGCCGGACTGGGCGCCGAGCAGCGCGTGGTCGAACTCGTACGTCGTCCGGTTGTAGTAGTCGAGGCCGCGGACCAGGCGCGGCGCGTCCGTGAACGGGATGCCCAGGCCCGTGAGCAGGCCGCGGACCACCTCGTGGTGCGCGGCGCAGGCCTCGCACAGGTAGTCGGTCATCACCGGGGCGTTCTCCAGCTGCGCGCGCACCTGCGGCCGCTTGTCGTCGAGCACCCGCAGCGGGTTCAGCTCGATCCGCTCCCTGGTCTCGGCGTCCAGGTCGAGCGCGCGCAGGAACTTCTGCAGCGCCTCGCGGTAGACGGGGCGGCACACCTTGTCGCCGAGGGAGTTGAGCAGCAGCGTCAGCCGGGTGATGCCGAGCGCGGCGTAGGCGTCCCAGGCGACCGCGATCGTCTCGGCGTCCACGGCCGGGTCCTCGGTCCCGATCGCCTCAAGGTCGAACTGGTAGAACTGCCGGTACCGGCCGGACTGCGGGCGCTCGTAGCGGAACGCCGGCCCGGCCGTCCACACCTTCACCGGCAGCGCGCCCTTGTGCAGGTTGTGCTCGAGCACCGAGCGGACCACGCCCGCGGTGAACTCGGGGCGCAGCGTCAGCTCGCGCCCGCCGCGGTCTTCGAAGGAGTACATCTCCTTGCGCACCACGTCGCTTGACTCGCCGACCCCGCGGACGAACAGCGCGGTGTCCTCGAACACCGCCGTCTCCAGGTAGCCGTAGCACGCGAGGCGCGCCGAGCCGGCGAACGCCTCGCGGGCCGCCTCGAGTGTGGCGCTGCGCGGCGGCACGTATTCTGAGACCCCCTTGGGGGCCTGGAAAGACACGGTCAAAGCCCCCTTCGGGCTGGCTGAAGTCCGGTGAGGAAGGGATTGGTCCTGCGCTCGGCGCCGATGGTGGTCTGCGGGCCGTGCCCGGGCAGCACGAGCGTGTCGTCTGGCAGCGTGAGGGTCCGCGCGAGGCTGCGCAGCATCGCGTTGTCGTCGCCGCCTGGCAGGTCGGTGCGGCCGATCGAGCCGGCGAACAGCAGGTCGCCGCTGAACAGCGTGTTGCTGTTATCGGCGCGGATGGGGGCGGCGGGGGCGGCGGGGGCGGCGGCGGGGGCGGATGCGCGGCCGGGGTGGTCGGGGGGGGCGCCGATGCGGAAGGTTACCGAGCCGGGCGTGTGGCCGGGGACGTGGCCCACGGTGAACTCGCAGCCGCCCAGGGTCAGCGTCTCGCCGTCGGCGAGTTCCCGCACGTCGTCGGGCTCGGTGAACGTGATCCCGCCGAACAGCTGCTGGCCGACGGACAGCGCCAGGCCCTTGGCCGGGTCGGCGAGCAGCGCGCGGTCGTCCGGGTGAACGTAGGCGGGTATGCCCCTGGCGCCGCAGACCGGTGCGACCGACCACACATGATCTATGTGACCGTGCGTCAGGAGCACCGCGATAGGCTTCAGCCGGTAGCGGGCGAGAAGTTCCCCGATCTGGCCCTCGGCGTCCTGCCCCGGGTCGACGATCACGCACTGCTCGCCGGGGGCCGGCGCGACCAGGTAGCAGTTGGCGGCGAACACACCCGCGGGAAACCCAGTGACTAGCACGCAGACAGGCTACCGACTCGGCAGACAGTGCAGCGAACCGATAACGACAGTACCGCTTCTCATGGTGGCCAGGTACGATTCGCGAACGATCGTGCGGTTACGTCACCAAAGGCGGACGTTACCTGTGTAATCGCCAGACAGGTCGGATAGTGGAGGTCAAGATCCGTGGCGGGCAAGAAGGAGCGGGACCGCAGGCGCGCTCGCGAGCGTTATGAGCGCAGGCGCCAACAGCACCTGCAGCGGCGGAACAAGGTCCGCCAGTGGACCGGGATCGGGCTCGCCGTGGCCCTCGTCCTCGGGCTGGCCATAGGCCTATCGGTGGCGTTCGTGGGCGGCGGGTCGCCTAAGGCGTCCGCGTCGGCTAAGGCTACCGGGTCGAAGTCCGCCTCGCCGTCGGCCACCCCGACGGCGTCGACGATCGCCGAGCCCGCGCACCACTGTACCTACACCAAGGCCGGGACCGCCGCCAAGAAGGTCAGCCTGCCGCCGGCCACGCCGGACTACACGGCCTCCTACACCGCGACGATCAACACCAACCGCGGGAAAATCGATATCGACCTGCTGAACTCGAAGGCGACCTGCACGGTCAACTCGTTCGTCCACCTGGCCGAGGCCGGCTTCTGGAATGACAGCCAGTGCCACCGGGTGAGCGACAGCGACGAGATTTACATGCTGCAGTGCGGGGACCCGCTTGCGAAGGCCACCACGAAGCTGACCTGCTCGGAGGCGGCTAACGCGCCTGGCAGCGGCACGCCCGGGTACGAATTCGCCAGCGAAAACCTGACGGGGGCGACGTACAAGGCTGGAACGGTCGCGATGGCCAACACCGGTGCGGCGGACTCCAATGGCAGCCAGTTCTTCCTTGTGTTCAAGGCCAGTGACCTAGAGCCCGATTACACCCCGTTCGGGACAATTACCTCGGGCCTGGATATCCTGCAGAAAGTGGCGGCAGCGGGAACTACGTGTACCTATGCCGACGTAGGCGGCGGCGCGCCTAAGGAGAAGGTCATCATCGAGAGCGTGACGATCAAGAAGAAGACCTGAGCAAAGCACCACACATCGCCCTCATGACTGGGGCGGCAGAGAACCAGGAGGTTCGCCCGTGACCACCGCCAACGATCCCTGGGGTCGGGTAGACGCCGACGGGACGGTCTACGTGCGTACCGCCGATGGCGAGCGGGTGATCGGCTCGTGGGCGGCGGGGAGCCCGGAAGAGGCGCTCGTGTTCTTCCGGCGCAAATTCCTGTCGCTGGAGACCGAGGTCGCGCTCATCGAGCAGCGGATCGCCGCGACCGAGATCGCCCCCGCCCAGGCTCAGTCGACCGTGCAGCGGCTGCTGCACAGCGTCGGGGAGGCCAACGCGCTCGGCGACCTGGACGGGCTGCGGACGCGCCTGGAGGCGCTGACGACCGCGGTCGACCAGCGCCGCGAGGAGGTCAAGGCCGCCCGCGAGCACGCGCGCAGCGAGGCCCGCGAGGTCAAGGAGCGGATCGTCGAGGAGGCCGAGCGGATCGCCGCCGAGGCCACGCACTGGAAGGCCAGCGGCGAGCGGATGGCCGAGCTGCTCGAGGAGTGGAAGGCCGCGCCACACGCCGACCGCGCCGTCGAGGCGGTGCTGTGGAAGCGGCTGTCCGCGGCGCGCAACGCGTTCACCAAGCGGCGCAAGTCCTACTTCGCCTCGCTTGAGGCGGAGCGGGACGCGGTGCGGGCCCGCAAGGAGAAGCTGGTCGAGGAGGCCGAGGCGCTGTCGTCCTCGACCGACTGGGGCCAGACCACCAGCGCCTACCGCGAGCTGATGCGCCAGTGGAAGGAAGCGGGCCGCGCCGGGCGCGACGCCGAGGCCGACCTGTGGAAGCGGTTCCGCGACGCCCAGGACAAGTTCTTCGCCGCGCGGACCGAGGTGTTCGCCGCCAAGGAAAGCGAACTGCGCTCGCACGCCTCGGTGAAAGAGCAGCTGCTCGCGGAGGCGCAGGCGCTGCTGCCGGTCAGCGACCTGCGGGCCGCGCGGGCCGCGCTGCGGTCCATCCAGGAGCGCTGGGAGCAGGCCGGCCCGGTGCCGCGCGAGTCGCGGGAGCAGCTCGAGGCCGGGCTGCGCCGGGTGGAGGAGACGATCCGGCGGGCGGAGGAAACCCAGTGGCGGCGCTCGAACCCCGAGGCGCTGGCGCGCGCCGAGGGGACGGTGGCGCAGCTGCGTTCGGCGATCTCGTCGCTGGAAGCGCAGCTGTCGCGGGCCCGCGAGCGCGGGGACACGGCCGGTATCCGCAAGACCTCCGAGGCGCTGGCGGCACGGCGGTCCTGGCTGGAGGAGGCCGAGCGAACGCTGGCGGAGTTCACCAGCTGAGGCCTGGCTCCCGCTCAGTTGGTCATGCGGTAGACGTCGTAGACGCCGTCCACGCCGCGGACCGCGCGCAGCAGGTCGCCCAGGTGCTTGGGATCGCCCATCTCGAAGCTGAACCGGCTGATCGCCACCCGGTCCCGCGTTGTGGTCACCGACGCCGACAGGATGTTGACGTGATGGTCGGAGAGCACCCTGGTCACGTCGGACAGCAGCCTGGTCCTGTCCAGCGCCTCCACCTGGATGGCGACAAGGAAAATCGAGGCGTCGGACGGCGCCCAGTGCACCGTGACCATCCGCTCCTTCTGGGTCTCGGTGAGGTGGGCGAGGTTCACGCAGTCCACCCGGTGCACGGAAACACCGTGGCCGTGGGTGACGAACCCCTGGATCTGGTCGCCGGGCACCGGCGTGCAGCACTTGGATAGCCGCACCCAGACGTCCGTCACGCCCTCGACCTCCACGCCGGAGTCGGTGGCGGTCTGCGACCGCGCCGCCCGCGCCACCCGCGCCGGGGTGGTGGCCTCGGCGAGGTCCTCCTCCGCGCCGGCCAGCCGGCCGACCAGGTGCACCAGCTTGGCCACCACCGACTGGGCGCTGATGCGGCCCTCGCCGACCGCCGCGTACAGCCCGGACAGGTCCGGGTAGCGCAGCTCCCTGGCCAGCGTCAGCAGCGTGTCCGCGCTCATCAGGCGCTGCAGCGGCAGCTCCTGCTTGCGCATGACCTTGGCGATCTGGTCCTTGCCTGCCTCCACGGCCGCTTCGCGGCGCTCCTTGGAGAACCAGCCGCGAATCTTGTTGCGGGCGCGGGCGCTCTTGACGAAGTTGAGCCAGTCCCTGTTCGGCCCGGCCTCCTGCGCCTTGGACGTGAAGATCTCCACGGTGTCGCCGTTGTCGAGCGTGGACTCAAGCGCCACCAGCCGGCCGTTCACGCGGGCACCGATGCACCGGTGCCCGACCTCGGTGTGGATCGCGTAGGCGAAGTCGACCGGGGTGGCATCCTGCGGCAGCGCGATCACCTCGCCGCGCGGGGTGAACACGTAGACCTCGTTGCCCGCCAGGTCGAACCGCAGCGAGTCGAGGAACTCCTCGGGGTCCTCGGTCTCGCGCTGCCAGTCGACGAGCTGGCGCAGCCAGGACATCTCCGTGGTCTCGTCGTTGCCCTTCCTCGCCCCGCCTGCGGCCTTGCCGTCTTTGCTGCCGCGGCCGGCGCCTGAGAACATCTCCTCCTTGTACTTCCAGTGCGCCGCCACGCCGTACTCGGCCCGCTTGTGCATGTCCCAGGTGCGGATCTGCAGCTCGACGGGCTTGCCGCCAGGGCCGATGACCGTCGTGTGCAGCGACTGGTACATGTTGAACTTCGGCATCGCGATGTAGTCCTTGAACCGGCCAGGGACCGGGTTCCAGCGCGCGTGGATCGTGCCGAGCGTCGCGTAGCAGTCCCGCACCGAGTCGACGAGGACCCGGATGCCCACGAGGTCGTAGATCTCGTCGAAGCCCACGCCGTGGGCGATCATCTTCTGGTAGATGGAGTAGTAGTGCTTGGGGCGGCCGGTCACGGTGCCCTTGATCTTCGCGTCCCGCAGGTCCGCGTACAGGTCCGCGATGACCTCCTGCAGGAACACGTCCCGGCGCGGTGCCCGCTGGGACACGAGCCGCGCGATCTCGTCGTACCGCTTGGGGTACATCGTGGCGAACGCGAGGTCCTCGAGCTCCCACTTGATCGTGTTCATGCCCAGCCGGTGCGCGAGCGGCGCGAAGATCTCCAGCGTCACGCGGGACGTGCGCTCCTGCTTGTCCCGCGGCATGTAGCGCAGCGTGCGCATGTTGTGCAGCCGGTCGGCGAGCTTGATGACAAGCACCCGGATGTCCCGCGACATCGCGACGACCATCTTGCGCACGGTCTCGGCCTCGGCGGAGTCGCCGTACTTGACCTTGTC
>JASHPP010000587.1 GCA_030038035.1 Trebonia sp. | reverse complement strand
AGCGGGCGGGCGGCGCGGGCCGCCTCGATCTGCTGCGCGATCGCGTGCGCCTCGGCGCGGCGCCCCGACGGGGCGATCCCGATCACCCGCGCGCCGCAGGCGGCCTGCTCCCTGGCCTGGTCGGCGGAGGCGGAGACGAACACCGCGTGCTCACGGTACAGGGCCGGCCGGGCGCGCCAGCCGCGCGCGCCGGCCATCCGGACGGGCGCGTCAGGGCCGCCGGTCAGCTGGCCGAGCAGCGCGCGGACCGCAGGCGCCTCCCGCGGGTCCCTGTCTCCGGCGTATAGCGGCTCGGTCGGCCGGGCGGGAGTCACCCCGACCGGGTTGAACCTGGCGAGCTGCACGCCGAGCCCGTCACGGGTGACCGCGTCGCAGGCGGCCGCCAGCCAGCCGAGGCCGGGCATCAGGGCCTGCGGCACGTTCGCGACCAGGACCACGGGCTTGCCGAGCGAGCGGGCCATGACGATCATCCGCGCCAGCCGTCGGCCGCGGTCCGCCGCCGCCGGGTCGGTGGCGTACGCCCACGGGGCGCCGGGCAGCATCGCCGCCGCCTCGATGAGCACCAGGTCCGCGCCTGTGCCCTCGAGCACCACGTCCGCGTCGTGCGGGAGCAGCGGGTGCACCACCGCGTCGGGGGCGAGCGTGGCGCAGCCGAGCGCGCTGAGGGCACCGGTGACGACCAGGCTGGCACCGGTTCGCGCCGAGCCCGCCAGGGCCAGCGCCGGGTCGGCCAGGTCGAGCTCGCCAGGCGCGGTCAGCGCGGACAGGAACCGCTCGCCGGTCCCGGCCAGGTCGGTGAGCTGCGCGGAGGCCAGGGCGGTGGCGGCGTTCTGCGCGCCGCTCTTCGGCACGCCCCGCTCGCGCCACAGCCGGTACAGGTCCCTGGGCAGCTGCGCGCCGCGCGGCCACGGGCGGCGGGCCGCGTTGGCGACCGTGCGGCCGAAGCGCATCGTCGCCGACTGCTCGAGCGCCGACAGCCTGGCCTGGGTCATGGCCAGCTGCATCCGGGTGTCGCGGAGCTGGCGGGCGAGCCGCTCGCGTTCGGCTGCCAGCCCGGCGTCCTCACCCGGGCCGCCGGGAATCGGGCTGCCGCCGGGATCCGCGGCGCCGGCGCCGGCATTGGCGTCGGCGTTGGTGTTAGCACCGGCGTTGGCGTTGGCCCCGGTGCCGCTGCCGCCTGGCGTCGTGTCAGTCATCGGCTGCCCGCAGCCACGCGGTGATGATCCGGGCGATCCGCGGCCCGGCCTGGCCGTCCCACAGCGGCGGGAGCTCGCCCGCGTACGGCCCGTCGTCACATGCCGCGAGCACGGCGGCCGCCAGCTCCGCGGTGGTGACGAGCCGGTTGCTGCCGCTGGTGATCGTGACCGGGCGTTCGGTGTTGGGACGCAGCGTGAGGCATGGCACGCGCAGCAGCGTAGTCTCCTCCTGCACGCCGCCAGAATCGGTGATGATCGCTGCGGCGCCGCGCACCAGCGACATGAACTCGATGTAGCCAAGCGGGTCCACCACGCGCACCCGCGGTGCGTCGAGGAGCCCGGCCGCCACCAGCGTGGCCCGGCCGCGCGGGTGCAGCGGAATGATCACGTCCAGCTTGGCCGCCACCTCATGCAGCGCCTCGACCAGCTCGGCCGCCCGGTCCGCGGAGTCCACGTTCCCCGGACGGTGGAACGTGGCCACGACGTACCGCTCGTCCAGGTCGTACGCCCGGCGCGTGCTCGCGGCGTCGAACTTGTCCAGGTTCGCCAGCAGCGTGTCGATCATCGGGTTGCCGACGAAGTGGACCGCGCCCGCCGGGCGGCCCTCCCTTGCCAGGTTCCCGATCGCCTCGGCGGAGGTGACGAACAGCAGGTCACACACCTGATCGGTGAGCCGCCTGTTGATCTCCTCCGGCATCGTGTCGTCAAAGCTGCGCAGCCCGGCCTCGACGTGCGCCAGCGGGATGCCGAGCTTGGCGCCGGCCAGCGCGGCGCCGAGGGTCGAGTTCACGTCCCCGTAGAGGACACCAATAGCAGATGAATTTTTGGTGAACTCTTGCTCCATGCCGACCATGACCTCGGCGGTCTGCCTGGCCTGGGTGCCTGACCCGACACCGAGGTTCACGTCCGGTTCCGGCAGGCCGAGCTGGACGAAGAAGACCTCGGACATCCGCTCGTCGTAATGCTGGCCGGTGTGGACTATCCGCTGCTCGTGCCCGGCCGCGGCGAGCGCGCGGATCACCGGCGCGGCCTTGACGAAGTTCGGCCTGGCCCCGAGCACATGCGTGATCGTCGCGCCCAAGTTGCCTTCCCATGAGTAGGTGGTTCCGCGGTTGAGATTACGGTTCACGGGGCCGCCGCCGCTAATATCTGCCCGCGTGACTGTACAGCCGACGCCGCGAGCGGTCGTCCTCGCCGCATCCGTGATGCTGCGACACATTTCCGGCGACCCCGTGCGCGCGCTGACGCTTGCCTGGCGCGCGCTGCCCCCGCCGTTGCGCCGGTGGATCCGGTTCGCAGGCCCCTACGGGCGCGCCGCCGCGCTGTGGGGC
>JASHPP010000586.1 GCA_030038035.1 Trebonia sp. | reverse complement strand
TGGGACATCAACGCCGTGCGGGTACCGCTGAATGAGGCCTGCTGGAACGGCGAGTCCTACGTGAGCAGCAAGTACCGCGGCGCCAGCTACCGCAAGGCGGTCGAGGCATACGTGAGCCTGCTGAACCGAAACGGCCTGGTCGTGATCCTCGACCTGCACTGGTCCGACGGCAGCTACACGGGCCCGCCGGACTCGTGCACCACGGCGCGCGCGGAGTGCCAGAAGCCCATGCCAGACACCGCCGAGTCGGTGCCGTTCTGGCGGTCGGTTGCGGCAACGTTCAAGGACAACGATTCGGTCATCTTCGACCTGTTCAACGAGCCGTTCCCGGAGTCCGCGGTGGGGGCCACCGAGACCGAGGCCTGGCACTGCTGGCTGTACGGCGGTCATTGCACCGGCATCTCTTACTCCGTGGCCGGCATGCAAACCCTTGTCAACACTGTGCGGGCCACCGGCGCGAAGAACGTGATCATGCTGGGCGGGCTGGGCTACGCGAGCGACCTGAGCGAGTGGCTCACGTACGAGCCCACCGATCCCGATCACGACCTCGCGGCGTCATGGCACGCCTACAACTTCGCCGGCTGTCACGTGAGCAGCTGCTGGAATAGCCAGCTAGCCCCCGTCCTCAAGAAGGTGCCCCTCATTGTCGGGGAGATGGGCGAGAACGACTGCGCCGACGACTACATCGACCCGCTCATGAAATGGCTCGACGCCCGGTCGGCCAGCTACCTGGCCTGGGCGTGGAATGCCGACTTCAGCTGCGGCGCGGGTCCCAGCCTGATCACGAGCTACAACGGAACCCCGACCGCCTTCGGCAAGGGATATCGCGCCCACCTGCTCTCGCTACGGCAATGATGACGACGCGCTTGGGCTGCGGTCGATCCGGCAGGACTGCTTGTCATGAACGGCGCGACTAGACAGGCTGTCGCCGGTTGTTCCTCATGAGGCCCTGGCCTTGGCCCTTGCGAGGGTAACGCCGCTGGCGATGATCCCGATATGGCTGAAGGCCTGCGGGTAGTTGCCGATGAACTCGCCGGTGGACGGGTCGATCTGCTCTGACAGCAAGCCGAGCGGGCTGGCCCGGGCGCAGAGCGAGGCGTACAGTTCCCCGGCCTCATCGACGCGGCCCTGCATGGCCAGGTTGTCCGCGAGCCAGAAGCTGCACAGCAGGAAGGCTCCCTCGTCGCCGGCTATGCCGTCGGGTGAGTCATCGTGCCGGTAGCGGTACAGCAGGCCGTCGCCGGCTGACAGGCGCTCGGCCACGGCCGTCGCCGTGGCCACCATGCGCGGGTGATCGGCGGGCAGGACCTGTCGCAGCGGCAGGGCCAGCAGGCTGGCATCGAGGCTTCCGCCGCCGTCGAGGTGCTCGCTCAGCGTCCGGGCGTCCTCGTCCCAGGACTGGTCCACGATGACCTGGCGGAGCTTTTCCGCGGCGGCCTGCCAGGCGGAGGCCGGGCCGGGCAGGCCCAGCCGCTCGGCGATGGCTGCGGCCCGGTCCAGGGCGACCTGACACATCGCCGCCGAGTAGGTGAACACCCGACCCTCGCCGCGCACCTCCCAGATGCCCTGGTCCGGCTGCCGCCAGGCCTGGCCGGCGGTCTCGGCCAGGGAGGCCAGCGCCGTCCACAGCTGCGGCTGAAGCTGGCCGCCGCCGCGGACCCACTGGTAGGCGCAGTCCAGCACCTCGCCGTAGACGTCGTGCTGGCGCTGGCCGGCCGCGCCGTTGCCCCACCGCACCGGGGCCGAGCGGCGGTAGCCTTCCAGCCCGGCGTCCTCCCATTCCGCGGGCACCGGCCCGCCGTCGAGGTCGTACATGATCCGCGGCTGCTGGCTCTGTTCGAAGGCGTCAAGGACCCAGCCCAGGAAAGCGTCCGCCTCGTCCGCGAACCCGATCCGGCGCATCGCGAACACGGCGAAGGCCGCGTCCCTGATCCAGGTGTAGCGGTAGTCCCAGTTCCGCACCCCGCCGATCGGCGCCGGCATGGACGAGGTCGGGGCGGCGACCAGCGAGCCGTTGACCCAGTGGTCGCAGAGCTTCAAGGTAATCGCGGCCCGTCGCACCAGGGGTTCGGCGGGGCCATCGTAGCTGAAGCGCGTCATCCACCGGCGCCACGCCGCCGCCGTGGCCGCCAGCATCGCCCCGGCCTCGAAGCGATGGTGGCGGTGCGTGCGCCCCCACGACAGCACCAGGTCAAGCGAATCGCCTTGTTCCAGGTCATAGGTGCCATGCAGGCCGCTCAGCGGGCGACTCGAGCGCAGGTGCAGCCGAAGGTCCTGCCGCCGCGCAGGCATGACCAGCAAGCCGCTTGCGGCGGCTCGCGCCTGGGCTCCGCCCCGCGGGTCGAGGTCGACATTGAGCCGGACCTTCCCGTGCAGGACCACCGCCGACCGGACCAGTTCGCCCCGGCCCGCTGGTACGTCATCGGTGAGATCGACGCCCGGGCGCAGCGCCAGCGCGTCGGTGAGCCTGACCACGCCGGCGGCGCCACGCAGTTCGGTGATGAGCACCGCGGTGTCGGGCTCATAGCGCTGGCGGGCCTCCGTCAGGCCCTCTGGGCTGACGCTGAACTGGCCGCCGTGCTCCCGGTCCAGCAAACCGCACAGCAGCGGCTCGGAATCGAAGCGCGGCAGGCACAGCCAGCGGATGCTGCCGTCCAGGCCGGCCAGGGCCACCGTCGATCCGTCTCCGATCAGGCCAAGATCCTCAAGCGGCAGGTAGCCGTCCCGCATCCGGACCGGCCTGAAGGCAGGATCAGGCTCGAGCATGCAGTCCCGCTCCTTCGTTCGCGGTCTTCGGTCTTACTCACGGTAACGAGGGCATCGCGGGCACCACCTCACCCGAGAGGAATGAGGCGGACCGGGCCCATGGCCGGGTAAGACAGCCCTTAGGTTGCCGCGATCGCCCGCGGCCGGAGCGACGCAAGGCAGACGTTCACGCGTGACCATCATTTACGCCCTGCTCGCCGGGCTGTGCAACGCCCTCAACGTCACCGCCCAGCACCTCGGCAGCATCAGCAGCTCGAAGAAGTCAAAGGGCTGGCGTTTTGTCGTCTCCCTCCTCGGGAACCCGCTGTGGCTGGCGGGCTGGGGGGCGCTGGCCGGCGGCTTCGTCTTCCAGGCGCTCGCGCTGCATGCCGGGCAGATGTCGGTGGTCCAGTCACTGCTGGTCACCGAGCTTGTCTTCGCCCTCGGACTGCGGCGAATCTGGCTGCGTCAGTCCATTCGCGGCGTCACCTGGTGGGCGGCGGCGCTGACCTGCGTAGCCCTGAGCGTGTTCTTGGCGACTTCCGAGCCACAGGGCGGCACGCACTACCCCGCCAGCCACGCGTGGGTGACTGGCGCATGGGGCACTGTGGGGGTCGCCGCACTCCTGACGCTGCTGGGCATGCGTGGCAGCACCGTCCGCCGGACCGCGCTGGTGGCGTCGGCCACTGCCATGATGTGGGCGCTGGTCGCGACGTTGGTCAAGACCATGACCGACACCTGGTCGGAGTTCGGCGTGGGGGGCATGTTCCTGCACTGGCCGGTTTACGCGCTCGCCGCCGCCGGTCTTGGTGCCGAGGTTCTTCAGCAGACGACGCTGCGCATCGGGCCGCTCAGCGTTTCCCAGCCGCTCTTGGTCATCATCAACCCGATCGTGAGCATCGCGCTCAGCGTCTGGATCTTTGAGGAGTACTTCACCACGGACGTCCCGAGGCTCGCCCTCGGGTCCGTTGCGTTCGCCGCCATGTGCGCCTCCGCGGCGGTGCTGACCCGGACGGCCCCGACGACCATGTCAGCCTCTGACATTTCCCCCGCGCCGTCCACGAGCGCGCGATAGCAGCAAACCCATGGTTACGGTCAGGCGATCTGATGCGGGGGCGGGCCGAGCCTGAGCGCGAGGGACGGGCAGCGGAGCACCGCCCGGTGTGCCTCGCGCTTCAGCCTGGCAGGGATGGGCGAGTCGGCGATGATCGGGTAGCCGTCGTGGTCGAGCGTGACGAGTTCCGGCGCTACCTTCCCGCACAGGCCGTGACGGTCGCAGCGGGTCCAGTCGACAAGCAGCCGCGGGCCTGTGTCCTCGTCAGCGATGGGCAGGGCGCCCAGCGTGCCCCGGCCGCAGGTGCCGTTGGCCAGGTGCGCCTCGATGTCGTCCGCGAAAACCTCAAGCGCAGAAAGGACGAACCGCGACGTCCCGTCAGGATGCCCGCACGCGCCTCTGCCGCGGACCCATGCGGCGGACTGCCGCATCCGGTCAACGGAAGGCCTGTCGCCCGCGCCGCTGGCTAGCTGGGTGGCGGCCTGCGCGATCTTCGGCAGCCCGCGCCAGCAGGGGCCACACTGGCCGGAGGATTCGCGGGCGAGATACCGCACGACGCGCGCCATTTCGCCGAGCGGGCACGTGGCGGCGGGAATCGCGAGGATCACACCCGCGCCGAGCATGCCGTGCGCCCTGGCCAGGCCTGCCCGGGAGACCTCAAGTGTCCTGGCCACCTCGGGCGACAGCCACGTCCCGTGGTAGCCGCCGACGAGCACGCCGGGCCCCGTCGTGACCGCCCTGGCCGCGCCAAGGATCGTCGTGAGCCGGGTGCCCGCCGGGGCCTCCACCACGAAGGTCCCGGCGGCGCCGCC
>JASHPP010000585.1 GCA_030038035.1 Trebonia sp. | reverse complement strand
GCGAATGACTCCGCCGCGCGCAGGACCCGCAGGATGTTGCCGCCGGCGAGGGCCTCGCAGTCGGCTTCGGACCAGCGGCGGCGGAGCAGTTCGGCGAACAGGGCGGGGTAGCGGGAGACGTCGTGCAGGCCGGCCGGGAGGTTCGGGGTGCCGTCGAAGTCGCCGCCCAGGCCGACGTGCTCGATTCCGGCGACCGACCGCACGTGCTCCACGTGGTCGGCTACCTGGGCCAGGGTCGCGGCGGGCTCCGGGTGCGCCGCCGCCCAGTCGCCCTTGACCGCGTAGACGGCCGACAGGTCTCTCGGGTCGAGCCCCCGTGCGGCCACCTCGGCGCGCAGGCCGCCAAACCAGTCGTTGCACTCCTGCGAGACGAAGAACGGCACGAACGTGACCATGCACACGCCGCCGTTGACCGCCAGTCGCAGCAGGACCTCGTCGGGCACGTTGCGCGGATTGTCACAGAGCGCGAGCGCCGAGGAGTGCGAGAAGATCACCGGCGCCCGGGCCACGTCCAGGGCGGCGTGCATCGTGACGGGCGCGACGTGCGACAGGTCGACAAGCATTCCCAGCCGCTGCATCTGTCTGACGACCTCGCGGCCGAAGTCGGTCAGGCCGCCAGGGACGACGTCGTCGGTGGCCGAGGACGCCCAGCCGACGCTCGAGTTGTGCGTCAGCGTCAGGTACCGCACGCCGAGCGCGTACAGCGAGCGGAGCACGCCAAGCGACCCGCCGATCGAGTGCCCGCCCTCGGCTCCGAGCAGCGAGGCGATCCGCCCCGCGGCGAACGCCCTCGCCACGTCGTCCGCGGTCGTGGCCAGCTCGAAGCGGGACGGGTAACGCCGCACGAGGCGGTGCACCAGGTCGACCTGCTCAAGCACGGCGATCACCGCCGCCTCGCCGGCTAGCCGGGCCGGCACGAAGACCGACCAGAACTGGCCGCCCACCCCGCCGGCGACCAGCCTCGGGATGTCGGTGTGCGTTCCGGCGACCACCGCCGTCAGGTCGACGGCCCTGACGTCGCCGCCGAACTTCTCCCGCAGCTCCCACGGCAGGTCGTTGTGCCCGTCGATGAGCGGGAACCGGCTGAGCATGGCGCGCGCGAGCGCGAGGGAAAGAGCGGAACCGTCGGCTGTAGTCACGGCGTCAGGGTAGCCGCAGCCACGGTCAGGCCGCCTCGGGGACCGGCTGGCCGCCGAGGTCCCCCGGACCGTCCGCCATCGTCGGCGCGGCGTCGGCGTCATGGACCAGGGCAGAGAACAGCACGCCGAAAGCCATCAGGCACGCCGCGGCGGCGAACGCCATCCGGTAGCCGGCCAGGTCGACAGGTCCCGGCCGGGTGGCGCCGAGCACGGTGGCCAGCAGCGCGACCCCGGCCGCTCCCCCGGCCTGCCGCAGGGTGTTCAGGAGCGTCGACGCCTGCCCGGTCTGCGCCGCCGACACGGTGGCCATGCCCGCCGCCTGCGACGGCGACATCGCGAACCCGAACGAGCACCCCGTGCAGAACATCAGCACGGGGATCAGCCACGCCGCGTCGCCCGGGCCCGCGAACCCCATCCCGGCGATGGTCACCACGGTGCCGCACATCCCGGCGACCATCAGCCGCCGCGGCCCCACCCGCTTGTACAGCCGGGTGGTCACCTGCACGCCCGCCATCCCGCCGAGCGCCTCGGGGAACGTCGACAGGCCCGAGTGCAGGGCGCTGAACCCCAGGCCGTTCTGCAAGAACAGCGGCACGAGGAACAGCGTGCCGACGAACCCCGCGCCGGCGAACGTCAGCTGCAGGTTCGTGACCCGGAACAGGCGATCGGAGTAAATCCGCAGCCGCAGCATCGGCTCGCCGACCCGCAGCTCGACGAGCACGAACAGCACGAGCAGCAGCGCCCCGGCTACGCCCGTGCCGAGCACCGACGGCGATCCCCAGCCGGACGACGCGCCCGTCGACAGGCCGAACATGAACAGCGGGAAGCCGAACCCGGCCAGCAGGAAGCCCGGCAGGTCGAACCGGCCAGGCCGGTGCTCGGAGCCGCCCGGCATGAACAGGGCGCCGAATACCAGCGCCGCAACTCCGACCGGCAGGTTGATGTAGAAGATCCACCGCCAGGACAGACCGTCCACAAGCAGCCCGCCGATCACCGGTCCCAGCGCCGGCGCCATCAGTGTGGGCACTATCAGCAGCCGGTTCGCCCGGATCCGCTCGGCCGGCGGGAACGTGCGGAACAGCATCGCCATCCCCACCGGGATGAGCAGCCCGCCGCCGAACCCCTGGACCGCGCGGAACGCGATGAGCTCAGGCAGCGACGTCGCCACCCCGCACAGGGC
Source organism: Trebonia sp. (assembly GCA_030038035.1). The sequence continues at coordinate 11,798 of JASHPP010000585.1, read as the reverse complement.
GGACGCGGCGGTGAACAGGCCGATCGCGACGAGCATCACGCGCCTGGCGCCGAATCGGTCCCCGATCCAGCCGGACGCGGGCATCGCCACGGCCAGGGTCACCAGGTACGCGCTCACCACCCCGCTCACCGACGCCACCGGCACGGCGAAGTGCCGGCTCAGCGTGGGCAGTGCCACGTTCACCACGGTGGCGTCCATGATGTTCATGAACATCGACGCGACGAACACGGCGCTGACGACCAGCCTGGGCGGGACCGATACGCTCACGGACTAGTACAAGACCCGGCCGGGCGGGCGTGTTCCCAGCCTGGGCAAGGCGCGCCGGACTGGCAGGGGGGCAGCCCAGCCTACTTACGGCGCCCCGGGCCGGTCTTGGCCAGCCGCCACTGGGCCACGCCCAGGGAGATCACGCCGATGGCGAGCAGACAGACCATGTCGGTCAGCCACTGGCTGGCGGAGTGGGTCCACAGCGCGTCGAAGGGATGGCTGCCCGGCGGGTTGATCCTGTTCAGGTCGACCGTTGAGGCGAGCGCGGCCAGGCCCCAGCGGGCGGGGGCGATGTCGGAGAAGTAGCCCGCGATGCCGCCTAGCGCGATCACGCCTCCGGAGAGCACCACCTGGACCATGGTGACCACCACCAGCGCCGGCATCGTCTGCTCGGACTTGGTGACCAGCGCGGACACAGCGAGGCCGACGAGCATCGAGACCAGGCAGAGCACGGCGACCGCGACCAGTATCTCAAGGAACGCCGGCCCGATCGCCGCGCCGTGCGGCGGCATGCCCTTGCCGGCGAGCCCGATGACGACGATGAGCACCGTCTGGATCACGCTGACCAGGCCCAGGACGAGCACCTTCGAGGCCAGGTACGCGCCGGCGGAGAGCCCCGTCATCCGTTCCCGCTCGAATATCTCGCGTTCCTTGACGATCTCGCGGACCGAGTTCGCCATGCCGGACAGGCAGGCGGCCATCACCATGATCAGCAGCGCCAGCTGCGCGCTGGCGTTACCGTGCGGTCCGCCGGCGCCGAGACCGCCGCCGGACGTCGCCCGGACAAGCACTCCGAGGATCAGCGGCAGCAGGGCCGTGAACATCAGGTAGCCGCGGTCGACCGACATCACCCGGGCGTAGCGCCGCGCCAGCGTGGACGCCTGCTTCACGCGACCGCGCTGGTGCGACGGCGCCGCCTCCCCTCGCTGCTGCGCCCCAGGCGGCAGCGCCTGCGGCGGGCGGACGCTCAGCGGCGCTTCCACGTACCCGGCGTAGTCCTTGGAACTCCTGAACTCCCCCATCCAGTCGCGCCGCGGATCGTCAGAGAAGTCCTTGAAGACGTCCGCCCAGTCGGACTTCCCGAAGTACTTCAGGCCCTCCTGCGGCGGCCCGAAGTACGCCATCGTCCCGCCTGGGGCCAGCACGAGGAGCCGGTCGCACAGGTCGAGCAGCTTCGCCTCTACGTCGTGCGTGATCACGACGACCGTCTGGCCCTTTTCCGCCGTCCTTTCCGCCATCTTGCGCATCCGCTCCATGAGCTCGCGCTTCAGGTGCGGATCAAGCGGCGAGGTCGGCTCGTCGAGGAAGAGCAGGCTCGGCCTGGTCAGCAGCTCAAGGCCGATGTTGACCCGCTTGTTCTGGCCGCCGGAAAGACGGTCGACCCGGGTGTCCCCATGCTGGGTCATCTCAAGCTCGGCGAGCACCTCCTCGACGCGCTGGCGCCGTTCGCCTGCCCCCGTATCGGATGGGAAGCGGAGCTCGGCGGCGTAGCCAAACGCCGCCCTCGCGCTGAGCTGGTCGTGCGTGACGCTCTGCTGCGGCACCAGCCCGATCCGGTGCCGCAGCTCGTCGTAGCTCTTGTACAGGTCACGGTTGTCGTAGAGCACGACGCCCTCGCTCGCCGACTTCTTCCCGGTCAGCGCGTTGAGCAGCGTGGTCTTGCCGGCTCCCGCGGGGCCGATGACCGCGAGGAAGGAACGCTCGGGCAGCGGGAACGTGACGCCCTGCAGCAGGATCTTCGCCTTCCCGCCGTCGGTCACACGGACGAGGAGGTCGCGTGCCTCGAAGGTGACGTTGCCGTCGTCGACATACTCCCGCAGCTCGCCGCCGGCCAGCCGGAACGTGGCGTGGCCGATGCTGATGATGTCTTGCTCGCTGACTTCGGCCGCGTCGACGCGGGCGCCGTTGACGTACGTGCCGTTGTGGCTGCCCAGGTCGACGATCTGGTACCGGCCGGTTGGGGACTTCCTGAGCTCGGCGTGCTTTCTCGACACGCCAAGGTCGGAGACGACCAGGTCGTTGTCCGGGGTGCGGCCGATGCTCATGACCTTGGCGGGCAGCGGGAGGCGGGCGGTGGGCCGCCGGTCCACGCTCGGCAGGTGGTCGAGGTTCGCCGGTACCGCCGCCGGCCGCGGCGGCGGGGGCTCCGGGGGCAGTTGCGGCTCGAACCTCAGCACCGGCCCGTCGTCGGGGTTGCCGAGCCTTACCACGCAGTTGGACCGGATGTCGACTCGGTCGGTGCGCTCGGCGCCGACGAAGGTTCCGTTGGTGCTGCCGAGGTCCTCGAGCACCCAGGACTGGCCATCCGTTCGCAAGACCGCATGCCGCCAGGACACCCGCGAGTCGGTCAGCACGATGTCAGCCGCGGGATCACGCCCAATCCGGTATTCTGTCCCGCTGTCAAGCCGGTGATCAGAGCGCCTTGTCCGTACCAGCAGCGGTGCCACCTGATTACCCACCGCCGGATTCCCCTCCCGCTCGTTACGCCCCGTTGTTTGGTTGCGTTTGCTTCGTATTCTTGGTGTGCTGGCTGTGCGCCAGCTCGCCGTCGTGTTAGTCCGGCACCGTCGCCGACCGCGTCGAGGGCGGCCGGCTTCGTCATCCGGTTGCGGTCACCTTGCGCCGTTTACAGCCGTGTTGCGATCGCTCGGGGGGCATGGGGTTGCCGTATCCCCTTGAGTCTAGGGCTCGGGCGTGAAATCCGGAATCTGGTGAACTATAACTGCGAGGGAGACGTTTAAATCGGGACGTCGATATCAATCGATACGCGAATGCGGCGGCAGTTGACAAGATCTGGGGGCTGAAAATGAGCGTAGACCCGAGCCAGTCGGCGACTCCGCCGGCGTCGGCCGGTTCCGACTCCGCTGAAGAGCCGGAACTTCCCCCTGGGTCGGCGCCGCCGACCCGGCCGATACAGCCGCGGCAGGATGACTGGCCCCCGCCACCGCCGCCGCGGCCGTCTTTCACTCCGGCTGCGCCGACGTTCACCCCGGCTGAGCCGGCCGCCCAGGCCGCCGAGGCGGAGCAGCCAGGCCAGCAGCCAGGATGGGGCGACCAGCCAGCCCAGCAGCCAGGATGGGGCGACCAGCCAGCCCAGCAGGCACCGCAGGGGTTCCAGCCGGGGGGCTGGCCGGACCAGCCCGGGCAGCCCGGGCAGCCCGCCGGGGTGGGACAGGCTCCCCCGCCGGGCGACTGGCCGCCGCAGCAGTACCCGCCGCAGCAGTACCCGTCGCAACCTGGCTGGCCGCCGCAGCCGGGACCCGGCGCGATGCCCGGCGGGCAGCTGCCGCAAGGGCGCCGCGGGCAGGCGGGCAATCCGGACGGCCGACCACGGCGCCGGCACCGCGGCCGGCGCTGGGTGATGGCCCTGTTCACCCTGATCGTGGTGCTGATCCTGCTGGTGATCGGCGACCGGGTGGCCAACGCGGTCGCCGAGAACGAGATGGCCGATCAGTTCGTGAAGAACGGCTTCCCCGTCAAGCCGTCGGTCGACATCACGGGCTTCCCTTTCCTCACCCAGCTGATCGCGCACGACCTGCGCCAGGTCGACATCTCGGCGAGCGAGGTCCCGGCCGGGCCGGTGAACATCACCAGCATCAAGGCCACGGTGACCGGCCTGCACATCAACTCGTCGTTCAACGGCGGGACGGCCAGCCACGTCAGCGGCACGGCGTTCGTGTCGTTCGCGGACCTGGCCGACGGCTTCGGCGCCGGGACGGGGACCGGGATCACCCTGTCCCAGGACGGGCCGGACCAGGTGAAGATCACCGCCGGCATCGGGCCGCTCAGCGACACCGAGGTGGCGACCGTCACCCAGACGGGGCCGAGCACGATCAGCGTTCAGGTGGTAAACAGCGGAAGCCTGCTCGGCGGACTGCTCAGCTCGCTTGGCCCGTTCTCGTTCAGCATTCCCAAGCTCCCTGAGGGCTTGCAGATCACCCACCTCGCCGTGACGCCGCAAGGGCTGACGGTGTCGGTGGCGGCCAACAACGTCCCGCTGACCCAGCCGAGCTCATCCTGATCATCGGGGCCGTGATGCTGGCACGGCCCCGGGTAGTCCCTGTCCGCCGGTATAAACGATGGTGGAGCGCAGCGGCGAGAGGGGCTTAGGTGAGCGAGTACCCGAAGCAGCAGCAGGCCGGGTGGCCGACGCAGCCGCCCCGGTACACCGCCCGCCCGCAAGAGCAGCCAGGCTACGCCGGCGCCGCGGGGCGCGCCCCGCGGCGGCGGGGGCGGGGGCGGCGGTGGATCGCGCTCATCGTCACGCTCGCCGTGCTGGCGGTGGCGTTCGTGGTCGCCGACCAGGTCGCGCGCGCGTACGCGCAGAACATAATCGCGGAAAAGCTCCAGGCGTCGTCGGGGTTGTCGGCCAGGCCCTCGGTGACGATCAAGGGGTTCCCCTTCCTCACCCAGGTCGCCGAGCACGACATCGCGACGATCGACATCAGCGCGAGTAACGTCCAGGCGGACAAGCTGGACATCTCGAGCATCACCGCGACGGCGACCGGCGTCCACCTCAACTCCGGCTTCAGCAGCGTCACGATCGACCACATCTCCGGCACCGCGTTGATCACGTTCGCCTCGCTGGAGAACGCGGCGGGCGCGCAGGGCATCACGATCACCGCGGACCCCGCCGCCGGGCCGAACGCCGCGAACGTCAGCCTTGGCCCGCTCACCGCCACCGCGGACATCGTGCAGACCGGGGCGAACCAGCTCACCGTCCGGATGGCGGGCCTGAGCGGCATCGCCGCCTCGCTCATCGGCTCGCTCCCCGGTTACGTGATCAACGTCCCGAAGCTGCCCGCGGGGCTGCAGATCACGGGCGTGGCTGTGGACAGCCAGGGCGTTGTCGTCAAGGTCGCGGCGCAGGACACGACGCTGTCGCAGTAGCAGCGGGAAACGTCCCCAGGCGGCAGGCCGGCCAACTCGCCGGCCAACTCGCCGGCCATCTCCCCCGGCGGCGAGTGGTGTGACCGGACCGGCCCGCGGGAACAGCGGCAGTAAGGGGGGAGCGCCCGGGACCTTCGCCCGCGGGGGCACGGCCGCCTGACCATGGTCACGGATCGTTGCCTTAGGACTACAACATGCTCAGCATCATGCGCGGCCACAAGGAGAGCGAACATGCCCACGATGAAGGCAGCGGTCGTCCCTGAGCTCGGTGCCAGCCTGGTAATCCGCGAGCTCCAGGTCCCCGACCCAGGACCGGGCCAGGTGCTCGTCAAGATGGAGGCCTCCGGCCTGTGTCACACCGACATCCACGCGGCGCACGGCGACTGGCCGGTCAAGCCGCACCCGCCGTTCGTCCCCGGCCACGAGGGTGTCGGCGTGGTGGTCGCGACCGGCCCAGGCGTCACCCTGCACAGGGCCGGCGACCGGGTGGCGATCGCCTGGCTCGGGTACGCGTGCGGGCACTGCGATTACTGCATCGGCGGCTGGGAGACGCTGTGCGAGGAGCAGCGCAACACCGGCTACTCGGTCGACGGCGCCTACGCCGAGTACGCGGTCGCCGACGACCGCTACGTCGTCAGCGTCCCCGACTCGATCTCGTCCTTCGAGGCGGCGCCGCTCACCTGCGCCGGCGTCACCACGTTCAAGGCCATCAAGGTGGCCGGGCTGCAGCCAGGCGAGACCGCGGCGGTCTTCGGCATCGGCGGGCTCGGCCACCTGGCGCTGCAGTACGCGCGAGTGCTCGGCGCCCGCGTGATCGCGGTCGATGTCGAGGACGCCAAGCTCGACCTGGCCAGGGAGCTCGGCGCGGACTACGCGATCAACGCCAGGACCGATGACCCGGTCAAGGCGATCGCCGAACTCGGCGGCGCCGACGTCGCGGTCGCCACCGCGGCCGCCGAGCGGTCGTTCGAGCAGGCCTACGCGTCGCTGCGGCGGGGCGGCAGGCTCGCCTGCGTGGCGCTGCCCGCCGACGACACGATGACGTTCTCGATCTTCGACACCGTGCTCAGCGGGAAGTCGATCATCGGCTCGATCGTCGGCACCCGCAACGACCTCGCCGACGTGTTCGCGCTGCACGCGGCGGGCCGGACGCGGGTCATCGCCGAGCCCAGGCAGCTCGCGGACGTCAACGCCTGCTTCGGCGAGGTGCTGGCCGGCCGGGTCCCCGCGCGACTGGTGTTCACGTTCTGACCGGCCGGCGCCGGCTGGCATGACGGCCGCTAGACTGCGGGCTCATGCCGGGTTCCGCCGCAGACACGTGCGCCTTCTGCGCGATCATCCGCGGCGAGGCGGACGCGGCGCGGATCCTGGAAACCGAGCGGCTGCTCGCGTTCCTCGACCACCGGCCGCTGTTCCGCGGTCACACGCTGCTCGTCCCCAGGGCGCACCTGCGGCTGCTGTCCGACCTGCCCGCGCAGGACGCAGGCGAATTCCTGATCACCGCGCAGCGCCTGGAGCGGGCGATCGAAGACGGGCTGGGCGCGGCGGGCACGATGATCCTGGTCAACAACGTGGTCAGCCAGTCGGTGCCGCACCTGCACATGCACGTGATCCCGCGCAACCCCAAGGACGGCCTGCGGTTCTGGCTCGGCCCGCGGCACCCGTACGACGCCGCGCACCCGGCGGAAGAATACGCGGCCAAAATCCGTGCCGCGCTCCCCGCGGGGTAGACATACGGGGGAAACCCGACCTTACGGGAGCCGCCATGACGGAAGCCAGCCGATTCGCGCGGAGCCTGTTCTCGCCGCTGCCCGCTCGTTACGACCGGCTCGCTGAAATTCTTTCCTTTCATCAGAACGGACAGTGGCGACTCGCCACGGTCGCCGCGATCGCGCGGGGGGTGGGGAACGGAGCGGCGGGCGGAGTACCCGGGCCGCTCATCCTCGATGTCGCGTCAGGGACCGCGGGGGTGGCCATCGAGCTGGCCAAGCGGACGGGGGGGACCGTGGTCGGTGTCGACCTGACCGAGCAGATGCTGCGGCGGGGGGCGGCGAACGTGGCGGCGTCCCCGGCGGCCGGGCGGATCGTGCTCGTTGGCGGGCAGGCGGAACGGCTGCCGTTCGCCGACGCGACCTTCGACGCGCTCGCGTTCAGCTACCTGCTGCGCTACGTCACCGACCCGCAGGCCACGCTGGCCGAGCTCGGCCGCGTGGTCAAGCCGGGCGGGGTGATGGCCAGCCTGGAGTTCTGCGTCCCGGCCGGGCCGGTCTGGCACCCGTCGTGGGTCGCCTACACCCGGCTGGTGCTGCCCGTGGCCGGGCTGCTGGCCGGCGGGCCGGCCTGGTGGCGCGTCGGGCGGTTCCTCGGGCCGAACATCGCCGGGCACTACCGGCGCTACCCGGTCGACTGGACCGTCCGGGCGTGGGAGCAGGCCGGGTTCGCTGACGTGGGCACCCGGCGGATGAGCCTGGGGGGCGGGCTGATCATGTGGGGAACCCGGGCCGGTGGATGACAGGGGCGACGATGCCACCCGGCCGGCGTTCTACGCCGCGCGGCCCGGGGCGTGGCGGGACTGGTGGACGCTGCTGCACCCGCCGTACACGGCGTGGCACCTGTCCTACGTGGTGATCGGCGCGTGCCTGGCGCCGCACGTGTACCTGAGCAGGCTGCTCGCGTCGGTGGCGGCGTTCTTCCTCGCGGTCGGCGTCGCCGCGCACGCGCTCGACGAACTGCAGGGGCGGCCGCTGCGCACGTCGATACCCGGCTCGCTGCTTGTGGCGGCGACGGTGTTCGGGCTGGCGGGCGCGCTCGGGCTCGGCGCCGCGGGCATCGCCGTCATCGGCTGGCCGCGCGGGTGGATCCTGCTGCCGTTCATGGTGGCGGGGCCGGTGCTCGTCGTGGCGTACAACGCGGAGCTGTTCGGCGGGCTCGTGCACACCGACCTCGGCTTCGCCGCCGCCTGGGGCGCGTTCCCCGCGCTGACCGGGTACGCGGCGCAGGCCGGGGACCTGTCGGTCGCGGCGCTGCTCGCGGCCGGCGGCGCGCTCGCGCTGTCCGCCGCGCAGCGCCGGCTGTCCGCCCCGGCACGGGCGATCCGCCGCCGGGTCGCCAGCGCCGAGGGCACGATCACGTTCGCCGACGGCCGCGTGGTCCCGGTCAGCACGCGGCTGCTGCTCGAGCCGCTCGAGCGCGCGCTGCGCGCGGCGTCCTGGGCCGTCGTGCTGCTCGCGGCGGCGCTGGCCACGGCCAGGCTGAGCGGGACGATCCCCTGAGCGGGCGGGTTTTCGCCGTCCCACCAGGGCTGTTTCGCGCCGCGCTAGCGGTCGCTTGCCCCAGGCAGCACAGGAGAAGCCCACAAGCCATGACATACTGGACGATAATTGATAAAGGGGAAGAATCGGAACTCCTCTTTGCACCCGCGCGCGGTAGCCCATAATTGGCAAGAGCGCACCGTGCACGAAACTTCAGGAGCAGCCCGTGGCAACCGGCAGAAGGGTGAGCCGAAAGGCACCGCCGGTGAACGTGACCGTGAGCTCGTCGGTGCGAACCCTCATTCTCGGAATCGACCGTTCCGGCCGGATCGTCCAGCATGACCGCACGGCTCCCAAGATTCTGGCACGCACTTGCGACGACCTGCTCGGAGTTCACCTAAACGACATCACCGCGCAGGCACATGGCGGGGCCGCGGGAGCCGGCCCGGCTCGTTCGGGAGATAAGGAAAGGGACGCGGTCGGGACGCTGCTTGAGGCCGTCAAGAGCGAGCGGGAAGGGAACGCCGTCCTGACAGTCGCCCTCGCCAACGGCGGAACCGCCGAGGCCGTCGTGACCGCCAAGCCGATGCAGGCCGGGGACAGCAGCGTCGCGGCGTTCGTCATCTTGCAGATCCCCGTGCCGAGCGCCGAGCGGTTCGTCGACCCCGCGCTGATGCGCGACATGCTGCTGCGCGACACGTTCACCGGCATCGATGACACGCTCGACTTCAGCGACCTGGCCGAGAAGCTCATGAACCGGCTGGTGCCCGCGTTCTGCACCGCCGGTGACCTGCTCGTGCTCGAGAGCCTGGTCGGGGACAACGAGTTCCCCGCGCACGGGCCGGACATCAGCCACCCGCTGCGGCGGCTCGCCGTCGCCCACGACCAGAAGGACCCGGCCTGGCAGGCCGCGTTCCCGACCGGCGAGATCCTGCGCTACCCGCCCGGCTCGCCCTACGTGCGCTGCATCGAGTCGGGCAAGGCCGTCCTCGAGCAGTCGTTCAGCGCGGACGCGGCGCGCAAGCTCGCGCGGGCCTGGCGGCGCAAGCCGGTCTCCGACTTGCTGTCCGACGTCTCGATACTCATGCTGCCGCTGGTCGCGAAGGGCACCACGCTCGGGTTCTTCTGCTGCGTGCGGCAGCCGGGCACCCGCCGCTTCGACGCCTACGACATGGAGATGGGCATGGAGTTCGCCTCCCGTGCCGCGATCTTCTTCGACAACGCGCGGCGGTACAACCGCGAGCACGCCACGGCCCTCACGCTGCAGCGGTCCATGCTGCCGACCGGGCTGTCCGCACCGTCCTCCGTCGAGGTGCGGCACAGGTACCTGCCAGGCAGCAAGCTCGTCGAGGTCGGCGGCGACTGGTATGAGTCGATCAGGCTGCCCGGCGCGCGGGTGGCCCTGGTCGTGGGCGACGTCGCGGGGCACGGCGTGCGGGCCGCGGTCACGATGGGACGGCTGCGCACCGCCATCCAGACGCTGGCGATGCTCGAGCTGCCCCCCGCCGAGTCGCTGCAGCAGCTCGACGAGCTGATGCACGCGATCGGCCAGCGGGAACCGCACTTCGCGACCTGCGCGTACGCGGTCTACGACGCGGTGACCGGCGAGTGCGAGCTCGCCGTGGCCGGGCACCTGCCGCCGCTGCTCGTCCACCCGGACGGCCGCAGTGAGCTGCTGTCGGTCACGCCGTCGCCGCCGCTCGGCGTCGGCGACGGGATCGTCGAGACGACGCGGTTCGCCATCGAGGACGGCAGCCTGTTCGTCCTGTACACCGACGGGCTCGTGGAGAGCAAGGACAGGGACATCAGCGACGGGCTCGACCGGCTGCAGAAGACGTTCGGGCCCGGGTCGCCGCAGGCGCCGCTCGAAGACCTGTGCAAGGCCTCGCTCGACGGCGTGTACTCCGACGCCCAGCGGGACGACATCGCGGTGCTGATCGCCAAGCTGCGGCGGATCCCCGAAGACCAGCGGGTCTGCTGGACGCTCGCGCCCGAGTTCCCGTCCGTCGGCCAGGCGCGCTGCCTGATCCGCGACCCGCTGAAGCGGTGGGGCCTCGAAGACCTCATACCGGTTACCGAGCTGCTGGTCTCCGAGCTGGTCACCAACGCGATCAAGTACACCAACGGCGAGGTTCTCCTGCGGCTCGTGCTCGAATCCGACAGCCTTGCCTGTGAGGTGCACGACTCCTCGCCCGCGCTGCCGCGCGTGCTGCAGGTGGACAGGGAGGCGGAGAACGGCCGCGGGCTGCACGTGGTGTCGCAGCTCGCCGCCCGCTGGGGCGCGCGGCGCACGCACACGGGCAAGGTCGTATGGTGCGAGCAGACCCTGCCCGAGTCGGTCATCGAGGCGATGGCCGCCGCGGCGGCCATCGAGCTGACCGCCGAGGAAGCGGTGCTGGCGCTGCCCAGCTTAAGAACCTTGAGCCCGGCCTAGCGGCGCTGACCATTCCCCGGCAGCGGTCGTGGCGCTGCCAGGCAAGGCCACGGTCCGTTCGGGATGACTAAAGGGCCTATGCAGGGGCGGACCCGCACCTTTTTGATGACGCGGGCGGCGCGGCTATTCGACCGTGACGCTCTTGGCCAGGTTGCGCGGCTTGTCGATGTCGCGGCCGAGCTTCGCCGCGGTGTGGTAGGCGAGGATCTGCAGCGGGACGTTCAGCAGGATCGGCTCGAGCTCCGGTTCGGCCCGCGGGATCCTGATGACCGCGTCGGCCAGCCCTTCGGGGATGTCGGTGCTCGTGAGGGCGATGACCGGGCCGCCGCGCGCCTTGATCTGCTCGATCGTGGAGATGTTCTTCGCCACCAGGCCGTCGCTCGGGATGATCACCACGCTCGGCATGTCCCGCTGGATCAGCGCCAGCGGGCCGTGCTTGAGCTCGCCCGCCTGGTAGGCCTCCGCGTGCACGTAGGAGATCTCCTTGAGCTTCTGGGCGCCCTCGCGGGCGACCGGCCAGCCGCGGACCCGGCCGATGAAGAACATGTGGTCGGCCTCGGCGAATCTGTGCGCGATCGTCGCGATGTCCTCCTCGCTCGCCAGGATGCGCGCGACCTGCTCGGGGAGGGTGCGCAGGCCGGTGACGACGCGGTGGCCGCTGGCGGCGGACAAGTCGCGGACCCGCCCGAGCAGCAGCCCGAGCAGCGCGAAGTTCACCGCCATGTTGGTCAGCGCCTTGGTGGAGGCGACCGCCACTTCTGGCCCGGCGTGCAGGAAGATGCCGCGGCCGCACTCGCGGCCGATCGCGCTGCCCACCACGTTGACCGCGCCGATCACCTGGCCGCCCTTGCGCTTGAGCTCCTGCACCGCCATCAGCGTGTCGATCGTCTCGCCGGACTGGCTCACCGCGACGTAGAGCGTGTCCGGGTCCACCACCGGGGAGCGGTAGCGGAACT
>JASHPP010000584.1 GCA_030038035.1 Trebonia sp. | reverse complement strand
CGCGCGGCGCGGCCAGCCGGACGCGACCGCGACGTCGGCGGCGTGCCCGACCAGGTGCACGTCGATGTGCCCGGCGGCGGCCGCCAGCCGCGACGGGGTGCTCCTGCCCCCGAGCAGCGCGCGGACCCGGCTGCGGCGGCTGACGCCGACCACCATCTGGGTCGCGTCCTCGGCGCGCGCGAACGCCAGCAGCGCCGCGGCCACGTCGGTGCCAGGGACCTGGTGGAAGCTGCCGCCGGCCGACGCGACGAGGGCGCGCTGGGTGTCCAGCGTGCGGTCGTCGGCACACCGCACGCCGTCCTCGGCCCGCACGTGCACGGCAAGCAGCTCGCTGCCCGGGGAGCGGGCAGCGATCCGGGCGGCCCGCCGGATGACCGCCTCGTCGCTGGCCTCGCCCGCGATCCCGACGACGATCCGCTCGTTGGTCTCCCACGGGCGGGCGATCCCGTGCGCGGCACGGTACCGTTGCAGGCCCTCTTCCACCCGGTCCGCCACCCAGAGCAGCGCGAGCTCCCGCAGCGCGGTGAGGTTGCCCGGCCGGAAGTAGTGGGTGAGCGCGGCCTCGATCCGGTCCGGCGGGTAGACGTTGCCGTGCACCATCCGGCGGCGCAGCGCCTCCGGCGTCATGTCGACAAGCTCGACCTGGTCGGCGCGGCGTACCACCGCGTCGGGGACGGTCTCGGTGTGCGCGATCCCGGTGATCTGCCGTGCCACGTCCGACAGCGACTCCAGGTGCTGGATGTTCAGCGTGCTGACCACGTCGATGCCCGCGTCGAGCAGCTCATCGATGTCCTGCCAGCGCTTGGCGTTCCTGCTGCCAGGCACGTTCGTGTGCGCGAGCTCATCGACGAGCGCGACCTGGGGATGGCGGGCGAGGACCGCGTCGAGGTCCATCTCGGTGAACGTCCCGCCCCGGTAGCGCACGGTCCGCCGCGGGATCGCCTCAAGGCCCTCGGCCAGCTGCGCGGTCAGCGCCCTGCCGTGCGTCTCGATGAGCGCGCCGACCACGTCGGTGCCGCGTGCCCGGCGCCGCTGCCCCTCGGCGAGCATCGCGTACGTCTTCCCGACCCCGGGCGCGGCGCCCAGGTACACGCGGAGCTGACCCCTGGCCATGGTCACGATGCTCGCCGCGGCGCGGGCCCTATGGCAGGGCAGCCCGTCCTGTCCGGGCAGGGCCGAAAGGCCCGTAACGGCTGCCTGGTGAGGTAGCGGAGCACGGCCAGCACCCGGCGGTGCTCGTCGTCGCTCGGCTGCAGGCCGAGCTGGTCGTAGATGTTCGAGCAGTGGCGCACGACCGCGTGCTCGGTGATCGTCAGCTTGCGGGCGATCGCGGCGTTGCTCGCGCCCTCGGCTATCAAGGCGAGCACCTCCAGCTGCCTGGCGCTCAGCCGCGACAGCGCGTCGCGCCCGGGCCGGGTCTTCGCAGTGACGATGAGGTTCAGGTCCTGGGCGATCCTGCGGCGCTCGGCGTCGGCCGCCTCGGCCAGCCTCGCCCGTGACAGCATGAGCTGGTCCCGGCTGGCAAGCAGTTCGTCCTGGCTGGCCAGCAGCTCGGCGGTCAGCCGCTCGCGGTCCACGGCGAGCGCGACCACCCGCCCGGCGGCGCGGACGAGCTCGGCGTCGGCGATCAGCATCGGGTCGTAGGTGATCGCCCCGATCGGACGTTCGCCGAGCGTCACCGCGGCGGTCGCGCGCTGATCGCCCGGGCCGGGCAGCGCGCACGGCTGGCCGCGGGCGTCGACGTACCCGCTTCTGCCGGGTACCCAGAACGCCAGCCGCACCGACTCGTCGCCGAGGGCCCGCGCGAGCGCCCGCTCCAGCGGCGGCCGGCCCGGTTCGGCCGCCCCGAGCCACGCGCCGAGCTCGTCCACCTCGCTCATCCGGGCGAACCGGCCGGCCAGCACGCCCGCCGCGAACGCGACCGGCACCCCGGCGAGCACGCTGACTTGCAGCGCCGCGACCGCGACGGGGGAGATGCCGGTCAGCGGTACGAGCACGTCCTGTCCCAGCGCGATGATCAGCACGGCGGCGACGGAGTAGGCGTACAGCGGCAGCAGGATCCGGCGGCGCGCCCGGTCGGCCCGCCCGATCCTGGCCGCCAGGACCGCCACGACCGCCAGCATGCCCAGGCCGCCGACGATGTTCTGGGTGAGCCTGCCGACGTGCGCGAGGTCCGGCCGGGCGGTCACGGCGAGCAGGCCGCCGGGAGAGGCTTGCGGGACGAACAGGTACGGCGGGATCTGCAAGACCAGTGCGGTGAAATACCCGGCCGCCGCCAGGGCACGGGCGTGGACCGAGCGAAGCCGCCCGGACGGGAACGCCAGCAGCAGGTGGACCACGATCGCCGCCGGCAGCATCGCGGTGACCGTGCCGGCGCAGGCCAGGACCGGCACGGTCGCGTTGGCCAGCGCGGCCAGCAGCCAGGATAGGGCGCCGAGCAGCATGATCGCGCCGGTGCGGTTGCTCGGCCGCAGCCACCACGCGGCGATCCCGGCCGCACCGTAGACGAGCCCGGCGGCGGTGAACTCGCCGGAAAGCCATGCGGGCGCGTGACTTGCCTGCGCGAACAGCGCGAATTCCACGCACGCGGTCAGCGCGATGGCGCCGCCGAGCGCCGCCAGCGCCCATCCCAGCGACCGGGTGATCGGTGACCTGCCAGCTAAGGTCGGCATGTCCCGATTGTCCGCCGCAGGCCGTCCCCGGGTCCATGGCATCGACCCTCATCAGGACGAGGACTCAGGCGGTGCGCAGTCCGCCGGGCGTCACGCGGCGTACGGCGTGCCGCCGGCGAAATCGGCGGCGATCGTGGCGCTGATCACCGAGATCACCGCGGCGTTCGCCGTGCGGATGCCGAGTTCGCGGTTGTAATCCAGGCTGGCGACGGAGAAGTTCTCCGAGCCGACGAACACCTGCTGGTCTTTGCGGCCGGCGTCGGCGACGATCGCCTTCGCGTGGATGTACAGCACGTTGTCGCTGTCGGCGTAGGTCCGCACGTGCACGCCCGCCCGGACCAGCTTGCCGAAGGCGCTGTCCCACTCGCTTTCCGCGGTCATCACGACCTCGACGTCCACGCCGCGCTTGGCGGCCTTCTCCAGCGCCGTGATCACGGCGGAGTCGTCCATCTCCTCGTTTTCGACGGAGAGCGTCCGGGTCGCGCCGTCGATGACCGCCAGGATCGAGGACTGGGAGTTGGTCGGTGACCAGACCAGGTCGGCGCCGTCGGGCGGCGTGATGGCCTTGTGGGCGAAGTCCGCGTCGAACGTGGCGACGATCGCGGCGACGTCGGCCTTGCCGGTGTCGATCACGGCGAAGTCGCGGGTATCGGCGTAGTCGGCGGCGACCATGTTGAGCGTCATGACCACCGACGTCCTGCCGTCGACGGTGAGGGTCTTCTGGTGGTAGGTCGTGCCCGCGTACGCCCAGGTCACGTGCACGTGGTGGGCGGCCAGGTAGTCGTAGGCGGCGGTGTTCCGCGACTTTTCCAGGTGCTGGTCGAGGAGCACGCGGACGTCGACGCCGCGCTTGGCGGCCGCGGCGAGGTCCGCCTCGGCCGTCGGGTCGTCGAGCTCGTACATGGTCAGCTCGATCGAGGACTTAGCACGGTTGATGAGCTGGTAGACCTTCCCGATCCCGTCCTTCGGCTCGACGAGCACGCTGAGCGTGCCCGCGGCCGCGGCCGGCCGGGCCGGCGGCGGGTCCAGCGGCGTGCCCGCGGGCTCGTGGACACCCAGCCTGACCATGCAGCCGGTCAGCGTGACCAGCAGGGCGCAGACGAGCAGGAGATGTCGCATAACGGCACGGACCCCCGTAAGCCAGGAGCAGTCATGATCTGCTGCGGCTCACCTTATGCCCGCAGGCGGTGGCGGCGGGGAGTAAGCGGGGTCCGTTCGGGATAACGGTTTTACGGTTTTTGCTCGGCGAGGAACTCCTCCCAGGAGCGGCGGCCCACGGTGGCGTCCGCGGCGGGGAGGTTGGCGCCCGCGCGGACCGCGGCAGCGGCCTTTCCCGGCAGCCGGACCGGCACCAGCGGGCGGCGCTTGCCGGCGGCGCGCAGGCAATCGCGCAGCAGTTCGGCCATCGGGTAGGCCGTCGGGCCTGCGAAGTCGGGCGCCAGGCCGGCCGGGGCGCCGAGGGCGAGTTCGACGAGGCGGTCCGCGACGTCGCGGGTGTCCACCGGCTGGAAGCGGACGCCGGACGCGACAGGCACGACAGGCAGCCTCGCCATCGCGCGGGCCACGATGACGAGCGCGTCGTAGAACTGGGTGGCGCGCAGCGTGGTCCACGGCAGGCCGGAGGCCTCGATGGCGCGTTCGGAGGCGAGCATGGACGCGAAGTAGCCGAACATCGCCTTGTCGGCAGGGCCCGCGACCGGGACCCGGCCGGCGCCGACGACCGAGATCTTGACCAGGTGCGGCGCGGGGTCCAGGCCGGCGGCGGCGCGGATGAGGTTGGCGGTCATCGCCTGGTCCTTGCGGAAGCTGGGGGCGCCCGCGCAGTGGATGATGATCCCGGCGCCCCGCACGGCGTCGCCGGCGCCCTCGCCGGTGACCAGGTCGGCGTGCACGTACTCGACGCCGTCGACGGTGCCGCGCCGGGTGTGGCTGAGGACGCGGAGGTCGCGGCCGGCCTCGCGCAGGCGGGCGACGACGGGGCGGCCGGCCCGTCCGGTGCCGCCGGTGACCAGTATTGGTGTCATGGTTGATCCTCGCGGTCGCTGCGTGGCATAGCCCGGATTGTCACGGCGGGCCGGTGCGGCCCGTCATGAGGGTATGACGAACTCGACGGGAGCGATGTGACAGCCGATGGACGACGACTGGCTCACGCGGCGCCCCTAGCCTTGGGCTAGCCCCAACGCCGGGGAGTTGAGGCAATTGGGTCATTGGCGCAGCTGGCCCGATACAGCCGGGCCGTTGGCGCAGCTGGCCCAGTCACGAGGACGCGCCCTGTGCGTCACGCCTTGGCGGCGCTGGCGACGGCCGCGGCGGCCGCTTCGGCCACCGCCTGCACGGTCGAGATGCCGGAATCCTCGCTGGCGTTGTCGTCGGACAGGACCGCGATGAGCATGCGCTGCCCGTCGCGGGTGATCTCGCCGATGCTGTTGATCTCCCACAGGGTCGGGTTCGGCAGCCAGCCGTTCTTCACCATGAACGGCGTCCCGGGATCCGCGGCCGCGGGGACGCCCCACCGCTGGTCCGCCTCGACCTGGCTCATCAGGTCCTCGATGTAGTCCTGCGAAGCCCCCGACAGGACAGAAGGGCGGGTGAAGACCAGGCGCAGC
>JASHPP010000583.1 GCA_030038035.1 Trebonia sp. | reverse complement strand
TCGCATCACCCACCGCCGATGATCCGCGGACCGCATGGCTGGTTCCAGGGCCGAATGTCACTCGCCTGGTCGAACCCACCGTATCGTAGGTTAGCGGACCGCCCGGAAGGAGCGCTCCATGAGAAGGGCTGTGGGTAGGGCAGGCGCGGGTGCCGTCGGAACCGGGGATGGCGCGCCCGCACCGCCCGGGCCAGACGATGCGGGCGGCCCGGCGCCCAGGCTCCGGGGCTTGCTGCACGCCGGGGCCTTCCCTGCCGCCGCAGTCGCCGGCGTCGTGCTGGTCGCGCTTGCCCCGACCCCGTCGGCCAGGCTCGCCGCCGCGGTGTACGCCGTCAGCTGCATGGCCCTGTTCGGCGTGTCCGCGGCCTACCACCGGTCACCGCTAGCCAGCAGGCGCAGGCTCCTGCTGGCGCGGTTCGACCACGTGAGCATCCTGCTGGTGATCGCCGGCACCTATACCCCGCTGGCGGTGCTCGCGCTGCACGGCCCGATGCGGCTGAGCGTGCTGGCGATCATCTGGGCCGGGACGGCGGCCGGCGCCCTGGTCCGGCTCATCTGGCGATCCACCTGGCGGCCCGCGCCGCGCTGGCTCATCACGTCGCTGTTCATCGCGCTCGGCTGGGTCGCGATCTTGGTCCTGCCACAGCTCCTGCCGACCGCCGGAGCCCTGGTCCTGGCGCTGGTGCTGGCAGGGGGCATCCTGTACAGCCTCGGTGCCGTCGTCTACACGCTGAAGCGGCCCAACCCGTCACCGCATTGGTTCGGGTTCCACGAGGTCTTCCACGCGTTCACGATCGCGGCTTACCTCACCCAGTACGCCGCCGTGTCGCTCGTCGTGTACCGGACGGCCTGATCCCATGCCGAAGGTGACATCCGAGATCGTCACGGATCTGGCACCAAGCGGTGCGCTGCGGGCCGCGATCAACCTGAACAACCCGGTGCTGGCGCAAGGCACCGCCGCCGAGCCTTCTGGCGTCACGGTCGACCTCGCGCGCGAGATCGCCGCCCGGCTCGACGTCCCGGCCGAGCTGACCTGCTTCGGGGCCGCACGCGACTGCTTCGAGGCGGTGACGACGGGACGGGCGGGCATCTGCTTCCTCGGGATCGAGCCCGCGCGCGAGGCCGAGGTAGCCTTCACTGCCCCGTATGTGCTGATCGAAGGCGTGTACGCGGTACCTGACCGGTCGCCGTTGACCACGGTGGACGACGTCGACAGCCCGGGCGTGCGCATCGGCGTCAAGCACGGGTCCGCCTACGACCTGTTCCTGACCCGCACGCTGCGGCACGCGACCGTGGTACGCGGTGCGGAGGGAACGCTGGAGTTCCTCACCCAGAACCTGGAGGCGGCGGCCGGAGTCAGGGAGCCGGTGACCGAGTTCGTCGCGACGCACCCGGGATTCCGGCTCATCGAGGGGCGGTTCATGCAGATCCGGCAAGCCGTCGGCACGGCGAAGACCAAGCGCCCGCAGACCACGCGGTTCCTGCACGACCTGGTTGAGGAACTGAAGGCAAGCGGTTTCGTCGCCGATTCCCTGCGCCGCTCCGGCCAGTCCGCCGCCGTCGCCCCGCCCGCGTAGCCGAGTTGCCTTCGGCGACTGCGGCAGGAGATTTCGCAGGACAGTCGGCACGGTTCGTTCGGGATAACAGGGAACGGCAGGGCGGACGGCGGGTCAGCGACTCGCGAACGGGCGGACGGGCGGACGGCAGCGGTGCATCGCCGGACCGCTGCCGTCCATGCCGGGGAATTACTTCTTCTTCCCTTTCTTGCTCTTCTTGCTCTTCTTGGCCACCCGTCTCACCCCACTTCCCGACCCAGGCAGGTCAACGAGATGTTGACCAGACGTCAACATATCATTGACCGGTGCCAGTTGTCGACTACGCTGTGATCGTGGCCTCCAAGAGTCCTGTCAAGCGGATCGTTGCCGCACTCGGCGCTCTTGACGTCGCCGGCGGGCCGATCGGCCGGCTCGACGCCGCCCGGCGCCTGCGAGAAGCGGCCGAGCAGCTGGAGGCTGCCCAGGTCGAGGCCGCACGCAAGGCCGGAGCCACGTGGCTGGAGATCGGCGCGTGCTACGGACTCACCAAGCAAGGTGCCCAGCAACGCTTCCGGGCTGCCCGCAACCAGGCCAGCGCCGTTACTTCGCCTACTTCGCCGTCGAGGAGCAAGAAGGCTGAGCCGGCGGCCTGACCGGCAGGCTCCCGCGGGCGCTGGCGGCTGTTCGGGCCGGACGGGCGGCTGTACTGCGTGGGCGAAGACCACGTCGTGGCTTTCGATTTCCTGACGGGAAGCTTCGCCGGTGCCGTCGTGCGGCTCCCCCGGCTCAACGGGCAGGCGCTGGTGCTCGTGCCCTAGCTCCGCTCACGAGCCGGGGTCTGGGTACGGGGCCGCCAGGGCGTTGAGGAGGCCGTGCAGCGTGTAGTTGACGACGACGTGCGAGCCGCCTTCGGTCAGGTTCCGCGCCTCCCATATCCCGTCGGCGCCGAGGCCGATCTTCCACCCCGGGTGGTCGGCAAGGAACTTGCGGAGCCGGGGTACCTGGTCGGGCTGCTCCCCTGGCGAGGACGGAACCAAGCCGCCGTGCGGTCCCATTCATGCCTCCTTCCGTCTTCCGTGCCGCCGCCTGCCCTGCCGCCGCGCGGGTGACTGGAGGCCCCGCGCGGCGGGCAAGTCCACCGTACCAAGCGGGACCATACTGGTCCATACATTTCTATTCATGTCCATAGGCGTTCCTGGGTACCCTCTGGTGAACCATGTTCCACCAGGTCACGCACGATGAGAGAGTGAGCACGCTTAACCCGGATGCGCCCGAACCGCTGTATGAGCAGCTAGCCACGATCCTGCGGGAGAGGATCAGGACCGGCGAGATCCCGCCGCGGCGCGCGCTGCCGAGCAACCGCAGGCTGACGCTGGACTACGGGGTGGCGCGCGGCACCGCGCTGCACGCCGTCGCGATCCTTGTCGAGGAGGGATGGGCCTACTCGGTGCCGGGCCGCGGCGTGTTCAGCGTCGCGGATAACGACCACCCCGACAGGCGGTGACTCCGGTAGGGCCCACAGGTCAGTGCGCCAAATGGCGGCTGCCGGAACTTAAGCAATATCCGCCGGAGCCTATCCGGGTGCGCTTGTCAAGAGCAGAATGAGGGGCGTGGATTACGGCATGCAGCAGGCGGTCTGCCCCCGTTGCGGCAGCAGCGCGGATGTGCGCACGATCGGTGAATTGTTCGACATGATGAACAGCGCGCGCGACAATGCCATGCAGGCCTGGCAAAATCGCCAGCAGGGACCGTATCCGGGTCCCGGTCAAGGCGCTGGCCCGGGTTACACGTTTGCCGGAACGGGTTACTCCGATTACGGCCAGAACGACCAGTACCAGCACCGGCAGCAGTACGAAAACGCTCGCGGCGGGGATTTCGGCCAGGACATCGCCAACGACGTGATGGGCTCGGCATTGGGGTTCCTCGGCAAGGCCATCGGCCGGCGGATGCAGCAGGCGATGGAGACCAGGATGACCCAGGCGCAGCAGCACTCGGAGCAGTCAAGGGCCGAGCAGGCCGCCATCGTCGAGCGTCACCCCGACCTGCGCAGCTGCCTGCGCGACAAGGTCGTCTTCCTCGAAGGCGGCAGCCGCGTCGTGCCGGTCAGCGAGATCCGGTCGCCGGTCACGATGGCACAGGCCGACGCGCTCGTGGACAGGCTCCGCGCTCCCTGACCGGGCTGGCGGCTGACGCGCTTACGGCTGGCCCTGCACGGTGACGTTGTACACGGTCACCTGGTAGGTGCCGGTCGAGTCCGGCGGCAAGCTGGTGAACCAGACCAGCACGTACCGCGCGCTCACCGGCGAGGAGAGCGTCAGCGCCACCGTGCCGCCCGCGTCCGACCTGGACGCGACCGTGGACAGGCTGTCCATGTCCGGCGTGTTCCCAACCAGCAGGTGGACGTCCGCGCCGGGCGAGTCGCCCAGCTCGAGCCGGACGCGCTGGATCGACACGGTCTGCCCCATGTCGAGCAGCAGTCCGGTGCCCGACTGCAGCCCGCCGAACTCCGGCGTCGTGTACCACGCGCTTGCCCACCCGGCCGATCCGCCCCCGGGAAGGACGCGCGACGCGACATCGGGATTGTCGCCGTCCGACGTTCCGTCCGGGCCGAACGCCGCCGCGCTTACCACGGTCAGTTCCTGCGGCGCGGGCGTGGGGGCGGACGCGACAGGGCTCGGCGACGCCGGCCGTGTGGGCGGTCTCGCGGTCGCCGTCGGCTTGCCCGCAGCACGCGGGCTGCCTGACGGCCCGGCAGCGCGGGACGAGGCCGCCTTGCTGGTCAGGGCACCGCTGCTTATCAGGTCGTACCCGGCGAGGAGCACGAAGACGGCGACCAGGCCGATCACGACCGCTCGCCACTTCTTGCCGGGCCGGTTCGGGGTGAAGGACGGCAGCGGACTAGTCCCGCGCGTGCCCGTGACGCCCAACGCCTGCCTCCCGCTTGTCCTGACCTGGTTTCCGCGTCACAGCCTGTCGTATGCACGGCTGCCACGTCCAGCGGACGGTGCGTTTCCGAAGGACGAAAAGTAAGCCTGCGCCGCCCCCGTCCGGGGAGGATCGCGGGAACCCGGTTCGGCGCAGTGACGCAGACATTACCTCATGTAGTTGTCGGTTCGCCCCGACTTCCGCCTAACTCATGCGGAAATCACCCGCTCCGGCACTGTTCTAGATTTTTCCGAACGAGCGCGGCCGGCTCTTTCACGGCCCCCGCTGCGCCAGCAGGTGGCAGGCGATCGCCGCGGCGGCCACCACGTTGAGCGAGTCCACGCCCTTCGCGCGCGCCGCCGGGTGCATCGGGATGCGGACCGCCTGGTCGGCCTCGTGCAGCCAGCGCGCGGACAGGCCGTCGCCTTCTGTGCCGAGCAGCAGCGCGGCCTTGTCGCCCAGGGTCGCCTGCGTGATCGGTGCCGCCCGCTCGTCCGGGGTGAGCGCGAGCACCAGGAAGCCGCTGCCGCGCAGCTCGGCCAGGCCGTCGAACCACTGCGTCATCCGGGCGTACGGGATCGCGAACACCGCGCCCATCGAGACCTTGACCGACCGCCGGTACAACGGGTCGGCGCAGCGGGGCGAGAGCAGGACCGCGTCCACCCCGAGCGCGGCGGCGCACCGGAAGATCGCCCCGACGTTGGCGTGGTCGACGAGGTCCTCAAGGACGACGATCCTGCTGCTTGCCTTGAGGAGCGCAGCGACCGGCGGCAGCTCCGTGCGGCACAGCGCGGCGAGCGCGCCGCGATGCACGCGGTAGCCGGTGAGGCGTTCGGCGACCTCGTCGGGGACCACGTACACGGGGGCGTCCCCGGCGCGGCCGCGGACCAGCGCGTCGCGCAGCGCGGGCAGGTCAGCCAGGCGGCCGCGCCCAAGCAGCACCGAACGCACCGGGTATCCCGCGGCGGCGGCGCGCCCGATGACCTTGGTGCCCTCCGCGATGAACAGGCCGTGCTCGGCCTCCAGGCTGGTGCGCAGGCCGACGTCCGTCAGCCGCGTGTAGTCCGCCAGCCTCGGGTCGTCCGGGCTGGCGATCGAGACGGTGCGCGGCACGCTCCCAGTGTGCCGCACGGGCTCGCGCCCGGCGCTCGCTCACCGGCCGGGATGTTAGCGATGGCCGTACGATCGGTGCATGGCGGACGAGGCCGGGGGGCACCCGCAGGTCACCCGGCGGCAGTGGGACGAGCGGCTGTCGGCCTGGTTCGAGCGGTACGCACACCCACGGTGGGCCGCCACCGAGCCGTATTGGGGCATGTGGTGCATTCCCCAGTCCAAGCTGCCGGTCCTGCCGGCTGACCTGGCCGGGGCCACCGCGCTCGAGCTTGGCTGCGGCAGCGCGTACGTCTCGGCCTGGCTGGCCCGCCGCGGCGCCCGGCCGGTCGGAGTGGACGTCTCGGCCAGGCAGCTGGCCACCGCCCGGCGCCTGCAGGCCGAGTTCGCCTTGCGCTTCCCGCTGGTCCAGGGGGACGCCGAGCGGGTACCGCTGGCCGCCGCCTGCGCCGACCTGGTGATC